>NZ_CP022132.1:2100000-2197430 GCF_002211785.1 Francisella halioticida | reverse complement strand
AACTAAAATATATCCAAAGACCTTTATAAACAAAGGGTTAGATGTTTTTAAAAGCAAAAAATAACTGAATGAGTAAGATTGTATTGTAATAATGCTAAAGAAGCAATCATAAAAAAACCAGCCTGTGGATAATTATGTTAATTAATTTGTTTATTTTCTGTTTAAACTATTGTTCATTAACTTATTCATAAATATGTTGATATTTTTGTTGATAATTCTGATTATTTTTCATCCACATTTTTATCCATATTAATTTTATATTACTTCTACACTCTTATACATTCTTTTCAATATACTTAAAACCTTTTAAATAACTAGTTTATAGAAAGTTATCAACACTTAAATGCCTACATAATAAATAATAATATAAAAAAAGAAAAAATACTTTATATAAGTATAATAAAAGAAAAAAGGCTTAAAAATATAAAAAAAAATTATTTTGTTTATAATAAATGTTAGTTAAATTTTAAAATCTTTTAATAAATGTCTTTAAATACAGAAATATTTCTAAATATAAATAAATATGAACAAAGAATAGCAGTTAAAGAAAATAATGTTTTAAAAGAAATTTTAATAGAAAGAGATAATCAAAAAAGAATAGTTGGAAATATCTACAAAGGAAAAATAATAAGAGTTTTACCTGGAATGCAAGCAGCTTTTGTTGATATAGGTTTAGAAAAAGCAGGCTTTTTACATTTATCTGAAGTTATTCCCATAGAAAGAGATTATAGCGAAACAGATGAAAAATTTAAGCTGAAAAAATTAAATACCGAAGATATTAATAAGTGGTTACGTGAAGGACAAGAGGTTTTAGTACAAGTAGTAAAAGAAAGTATAGGGAATAAAGGAGTTAAGTTAACATCTCATTTATCAGTATCATCTAGATTTTTAGTTTTTTTACCAGATTTAGATCACATAGGAATCTCTTTAAAAATAAATATAGAAGAAGAAAAACAAAGATTATTAGATTCAATACAAAAAATAACACAAAGTGAAAACCCTCGTGGTTATATTTTACGAACAGCTGCTGAAGGAGCTAGTTTTGAAGAGTTAGAAAATGATATAAAGTTTTTAAATACTTTATGGCAATATATTTTAGATACTTCAAGCACTATTATAAAATCAGGCATTGTTTATGAAGACTTTAGTTTAATAATAAAAACAATTAATATTTTTGCTAATGATAATCCTAATAAAATCCTTGTAGATAATATTGATTCATATAAAGAAATTTGCCATTTTGCTGATAAATATATTCCTGGCTTAAGAGATAAAATAGAGCTTTATCAAAAACATAATATTTTTGAAGAATTTGATATAGAAAATGAGATAAATAAAGCACTAAATAAAAAAGTTTATTTAAAATCTGGAGGTTATCTAATAATAGAACAAACCGAAGCAATGATAACAATAGATGTAAATACAGGAGGTTTTATTGGCAGTAAAAATCTTGAAGAAACTATTTTTAAAACGAATTTAGAAGCTACAAAAGAACTAGCAAGGCAACTTAGATTAAGAAATCTAGGAGGTATAATAATAGTTGATTTTATAGATATGATGGATCAATCAAATAAAAAGCAAGTTTTAGAGGCTTTAAAGAAAGAATTAGAAATTGATAAGGCTAAGACTAGTGTTAGTGACATATCAGAGCTAGGATTGGTTGAAATGACTCGTAAAAGGGTTCAGGAAAGCTTAGCAAGGACTTTATGTAAACCTTGCGAGCATTGTAATGGCAAAGGAAATGTTAAAACATTACAGACTATTTGCTATGATATTTTTAGAGAAATAAAATCTGAAGCTATAAATTATCCTAACTATAATAATTTTTTATTAATTTCTTCAAAAAAAATTATTGATTATATTGAAAGAGAAGAGTCTATATGGCTTGCAGAATTGGAGTTATATATACAAAAAAATATCCATTTAAAATCTGAAAATAACCATATATACAATCAATATGACATAATTCCATTAAATTAAAAAAAATAAAAAAATGTTATTGACAGTATTACAAAAGAATATATAATACTAACTCATAGTCGCCGACTTAGCTCAATAGGTAGAGCAACTGACTTGTAATCAGTAGGTCGCCAGTTCGATTCCGGCAGTCGGCACCATAAAAAACGGAGTGGTAGTTCAGTTTGGTTAGAATACCTGCCTGTCACGCAGGGGGTCGCGGGTTCGAGTCCCGTCCATTCCGCCATATTCTCATTAAGGTCTATTTCTTAAAACTCAGTTTCCCCTTTTTACTTCTGATATGATTTAGACCTTAATTTATTCTATTTTCTTGATGTATAGTAATTTCGATTTTACGATTTTTATGATATAAAAAATCAAAATGTATGTTTCAAAGCAAAATAGCTTTCAACATTTCTCAAAATCATCCACAAAAAGGCTTAAACTGCCTAAATTTATAGACCTATAGATACACTTATCCTAGTAGAGCTACACGGGTATTCGTTTTCTGCTAGCTAATTAGGTATGAAATTGCATTAATTGTTTGGTTGATTTTACAATGACTCTAAATGAAGGTAATAATTGAGCTCCACATAATATACATTTTAAAGGATCAACATTAAAAGATAGTAAAGACATTTGTTGGTAAGATATATCAACTTTAACTTTAGGCTTATGTCCTAATATCTCATAAATCTTAGGTAATAATTCACCTCTGACAGCATTAGCTAGAAATCCATAATACCTAATCATTCTAAAGCCTTTTTCAGGTATATGTTGAATGAATCTTTCGATAAATTCATCCATAGTAAGCTCTAGGTCTTGGTGTTTACTATTTCGATGATTAAGAAACCTAAATTTGATTGTATTACCATCATATGATCATACCCTCCTATTTGGGACACTTAGGTGTTAAGAAAAGGAGACAAGATGAGATATACAAAAGAGTTTAAAGATGAAGCTGTTAAATTATGTTTACAACCAGATGCAAATAGACGAGAAATAGCAGATAACTTAGGGGTTAAATATAAAACCATTTGCAGTTGGATATCCAAAGCCATGTCAAACCCTCAGAAAGAAATAAAGATAGATTATAAAACGCAGTACCAGCAACTATCTTTTGAAAATACTGATTTGAAGAAAAAACTCAAACAGGCAGAAACAGAGCGTGAAATACTAAAAAAGGCAGCAGCGTACTTTGCAAAGCAAAATCTGTAAGGTACGCCTTTATTAAGGAGCATTATAAAGTTATGCCAGTAACAACACTATGTAAATCTTTGAATGTGAGCACATCTTCATATTACAGATGGATTCATAAACCTATAGGTAAAAGGCAATGCTGAACTAGATGATGCTATTTTAATGAACATAAATCTAGATATGGAAGTGTTAGGATATACAAAGAGCTTAAAGATATGGGTTGGAAAGTTACTCAACCTAGAGTATCTAAACGTATGAAATTACTTGGTTTACATGCTAAAGCGGCTCGTAAGCATAAGAAAACTACAGATTCTAACCACAACAAACATGTTTATGATAATTTATTAGAACAAAACTTCACTGCTTTATCTGTAAATCATAGGTGGGTTACAAATATAACTTATGTACCTACACAAGAGGGGTGGCTGTATCTTTGTGTGATTATACACTCTGATAAATGGTCACAGTACTGTAGCAAACAATATCAAGACATTATTAAAGAACACTGGCTACTATCAAGTATGAGCTCTAAAGGATGCTGTTACGATAATGCTGCTTGTGAAAGTTTCTTTGGAACTTTAAAAGTAGAGTTAGTACATGATGAAAGCTATAAAACTAGAGAAGAAGCTAAACTATCAATATTTGAATATATAATGGAAAATGAAGTAGTAAACTGTCCCAAATTGACGGGGTAGATAAATATTCTTTTATTTTAGACATCGCTATAGGTGGTTTTTTGATATATCTTCCAATGTATGTGATAGTATGTTCATAATAAGAAACTATGATTGATTTTATCTCTTAAATAAGAATATATATTTTAATAAAAAGAACTTTTGTTTAGTAAATTAAATAATGTATTAGAGTCTTTTACAAGCTTACTAATTTGAATGTAATTGAAAAGATAGATACATAAAAATGGGATCGCTTTCATCAGCAAAATATACATTAATATATTTATTATATGTATCCCTTTGTTTATATATTGATATTATTTTGTAATGGTGTATCATTACAAAGATACAAAATAATTATTTTTTTAAAATTATGGCTTCAAGCAAGAATGGCTGGAATCAATTAATAGATATTTTAGCCAAAACTACAGATTCAAATGATATATCCGCTCTTTGTGACTTTCTATTTACTAAAGAAGAGAAAGAGCAGGTAAATAATAGAGTTTTATTAACTAAGCAATTAGTAAATAAAACTAAATCACAAAGGGAAATATCTAAAAATTTAGGGATTAGTATTTGTACAGTAACAAGATGCTCTAATGCTTTGAAAGAATGTTCCATAAAAATAAAAGAAATATTTGGAAAATAATATTAAAAAATTAGTAAGGTAAATAATGATAGATAAAAAAATACCCAAAGAAGAAAATAAAAAAGGCTTTTTAGTATCAAATATACATAAAATAGATTATCAAGAAGACTTAAACAAATGTTTTGTTAATTTATGTACAGATAAAAAAAATACTATCTTATTAGAATCTGCAGAGATAGATACAAAAGATAAATTAAAAAGTATTTTAGTATTAAATAGTGCTTTGAGAGTTTCATGTATAGGTAATAAAGTTATTATAAAAGCTTTATCTGAAAATGGAGAAAGTGCTTTAAGTACTATAAAAGATAGAGTAAAAAGTAGCATACAAACTAATTATAAAAATAAAGAAGTAATTTTTACTTTTAATAATAAAAAAGCTAGCAACCATAATGAGCATGAAAATCTTAAAAAAGAATCTGTTTTTGATGGTTTAAGATTAATAAAAGAAAATTTTGAAGTATCTAATAAATTTAGTATATTTTTGGCTGGATTATTTGCTTATGACGTAGTAGGTAACTTTGAAAATATAGATAATGTAAAACGTAAAAATAAATGTCCTGATTATGTGTTTTATTTAGCTGACACTATTTTAGTTAGTGATCATAAACAGAAAAAAACTTATATTCAAACTAATAGCTTTAATTCTAAGAATATTAAGGAACTATGCAGTAATATTAAGTTTATTAAAGAAAATATAAATAATAATGTAAGCATTAAAATTGAAAAGTTTGATAATTTAAAACCACAAGAATCAATAAATGATAGAGATTTTTGCAATATTGTTGATCAGTTAAAATCTCATATTATAGATGGTGATATATTTCAAGTTGTACCATCAAGAAGCTTTTTTTTGCCATGTCAAAATTCTTTAGAAGTTTATAAAGAACTTAAACGCACAAATCCTAGTCCTTATATGTTTTATATGCAAGATGAGGACTTTATACTTTTTGGAGCATCACCAGAAAGCGCCTTAAAATATCAAAAAAACACTAATCAAGTTGAAATATATCCTATAGCTGGTACACGTAGACGTGGTAAAAATTCTAATGGTAGTATTAATCCAGATTTAGATAGTAGAATAGAATTAGAGCTTAGATTAGATATAAAAGAAAATGCTGAACATATGATGTTAGTTGATTTAGCTAGAAATGATGTTACAAGAATATCAAAAACAGGGACTAGATATTTAGCAGATCTATTAAAAGTTGATAAATATAGCCATGTAATGCATTTGGTGTCAAGAGTAGTTGGCCAACTTGCTAATGATCTGGATGCACTTCATGCTTATCAGGCATCTATGAATATGGGAACACTTACTGGTGCTCCAAAGATAAAAGCTATGCAATTAATTTCTGAAGTAGAAAAACAAACAAGAGGCGGATATGGTGGAGCTGTAGGCTATCTAAATGGTTATGGTGATTTAGATAGTTGTATAGTCATTCGTTCTGCTTATGTTGAAGATAATATTGCAGAAATTCAAGCAGGGGCTGGTGTAGTCCTAGATTCTATACCTATAGCAGAAGCTGATGAAACTAGAACAAAAGCACAAGCTGTAATAACAGCTATTAAAAATGTACATGGAGTATAACTAATGGCAAATATTATATTTATAGATAATTTTGATTCTTTTTCTTATAATTTAGTTGATGAGTTTAAAATTTTGGGAAATAATGTTGAAGTATATAGAAATAATTTATATTTAGAAGTTTTGCTTGATAAAATAAATTCAGTAGAAAACCCAATAGTTGTTATATCTCCAGGCCCTGGTAGCCCAGCTAATGCAGGTTGTATAGTTGATTTAATTTCTATAATAAAAGGAAAAGTTCCTATAATAGGTATTTGCTTGGGCCATCAAGCTATAATAGAAGCTTATGGTGGGATAATTTCACATGCTAATGAAATAGTGCACGGAAAGATATCTAAAGTAAAACATAATAATCATACTATTTTTAATGATTTAGAATCTCCATTAACTGTGGCTAGATATCATTCATTAGTGGCAATAAAAGTACCTACAGGGTTAGAAAATATAGCTGAAGTTAATGATCTAGTTATGGCTGTTGTAGATGATAAAAATAAAGTTTGTGGTCTACAATTTCATCCAGAATCTATAATGACAATACATGGTTCTAAACTTTTAGATAATGTAGTTAAATGGATACAACAATGAGTGATTTAAGAAAGATAGTTGATAAGTTGTATAATTTAGAAGATTTGAGTTATCAAGAAAGCTATCAATTATTTTATTTTTTCATTAAAGGTGAAGTAGAGCTAGCTCTACAAACAAGTATATTAACGGCTCTTAAACTGAAAAAAGAAACACCTATCGAGATAGCAGGAGCAGCAAAAGCATTGGTTGATAATACCAAAAAATTTCCAAAAATTAATGGAGATTTAGCTGGTATAGTGGGCACAGGAGGAGATGGTTTTAATACCATTAATATATCTACAACTGCGGCTATAGTTGCAGCTGCAGCAGGTTATAAAATAGCTAAATATGGTGGTAGAAGTGTATCAAGTAAATCAGGATCTTTTGATCTTTTAGAATCTTTTGGAGTAAATATAGAACTTTCACCAGAAAAAACTAAAGAATGCATAAATAAAAATAATTTAGGTTTTTTATTTGCTCCTTTTTATAGTAAAGGTTTTAAGTATGTAAAACAAGCCAGGTCAATTCTGAAAACTAGAACTATTTTTAATATTCTTGGACCTTTAATAAATCCAGCTAAACCAAACAAGGTTATTATAGGTGTTTATTCTAAAGATTTAATTTTGCCAATGGCAAAAACTTTAATTAATTTAGAAATAGAAAGAGCTTTAGTAGTACATGGAAGTGGTTTAGATGAAGTTGCGATACACGATGATACTTATATTGCAGAGATAAAAAATAATAAAATTAAAGAGTATATCGTTTCACCAAAAGATTTTGGTATAGATAGTTTTGCTATTAAAGAAATCGAAGGTGGTTTACCACAAGAAAATAAATATATTATAGAGCAAATTCTTTTAGGCAAAGGAAAAAAAGCTCATAACATTGCTGTTGCTGTTAATGTGGCAATGCTTATGAAGCTTTATGGTAAAAATAACTTAATGGAAAATACACAGTATATTTTAGAATTAATTAAGTCTGGTAAATGTTTTAAAATTTTAGAAAAAGTTAAGAATTATGGGAATAAATAATGAAAAAAATAGTTTATAGTTTATCCATATTATGTTGTAGTTTAGGATTTTAAGCCAATGAAAATATCAAATATGATAAAGCTGTTTTTGCAGGTGGTTGTTTTTGGTGTTTAGAGTCAGATTTTCAATATATGCAAAAACATCCCAGTTTAAGCCATAATGGTATTATAAATATTGTCTCAGGCTATGATGGAGGGTTACAAAAGTACCCTACGTATAAAAAAGTATCATCAGTAACTACAGATTATAAAAAAAATTAGTTGAGGTTATATATAATCCTAAAAAATTAGCTATAAAGAGCTAGATGTATAGTAATTTCGATTTTACAATTTTACGATTTTTATGATATAAAAAATCAAAATGTATGTTTCAAAGCAAAATAGCTTTCAACATTTCTCAAAATCATCCACAAAAAGGCTTAAACTGCCTAAATTTAATGAATAGCGATTTCGATATTGCGTAAAAAATGCTGAAAAATCCAAATTTCAGATAATCAAAAAATGACAAAACTCATATGCTCACAAAAATACACTTATCATAGTTATTTGATACTAAAATAAAGTTATTCTTAACCAATTCCATATTCCAGACGAATTAATCCCTGTAGTGCTAAATAATTCGTTTTCTTTTTGCCAGATGTTCATGGTGATTCATAAAATCTTTTGAGCTCAATCCAATTACAGTACCTGTGAGTAGTAGTTGCGAACCACACAATATGCATTCTAAAGGATCAACAGTAAAAGATTTTTTGTACAGCTCAGCCCATTTGGTTTTAGTGGTAGCTTTAGGATCTTGCTTAAATATCTGATATATCTTCGGCAACAATTTACCTCTAACACAGTTTGCGAGAAAGCCGAAGTATCTGATGAGTCTAAATCCTTTGGGAGGTATATGCTGAGTAAATCTATCTAAGAAATCATTCATATCTAGAGTTTCATTTTTGAATTTAGATATTTTGTGATCTAAATATCTAAATGTAACTTCTTTACCATCATAATGCTTTAAGCGAGACATTGATATAGGTGGTCTTCGGATATATCTACCAAGATATGCTATTGTGTTTTTTGGATTATTTGTAGGCTCTGCAAAATGTATAACCCACTGTTTATTAAACTGTTCGTCAATTTCAGTTTGTGTAAGATGCTCTCTGAGTAAGTTTAAAACTCTATATCGCCACATAGGCATAATCACCTTTTTTACAAACCTAATTTTCTTCCAAACATTTTTATCATTAATACCGCCCATAGTTACTGACATGTGTAGATGAGTATTCCAATTAAGAGCTCTACCAAAAGTATGGATAGCCATAAACATCCCAATACGAATACCTTTTTGTTTCTTGGCAATTTCATTGAAAATATCGCCAGCTATCTTTGGAAGTTTGTTAAGAAGTTTCCAATCTTTGAATAATGGCCATAAAGTATCAGGCATTGTTAGAGTTATATGTTGCCAGTCACAATTAGGCAAAGTTTCTAATTGCTCATTAATCCAATCGTTGGTTGGTTTAACTCCACATGTTTGACAATATCTACATGAGCAACTATGAGTGACATTCTTGGAGTGTAAGCATTTGGGGTTAGAGCAGCTGTAGTGATGAAAACCTCTGGCACGGATGCCACAAGCTAAGCATCTTAACTATTGTCTCAACTACCTCAGTTCTGATGATATCTTTATATGTTTGATAATAATCCCACCAAGCATTTTTATACTGCAGTAGCTCTTGGATTTTAGTTGGTGTTCTAATTGGTCAAATATAAATCAAACGAAGTTGATTTATATTGTATCAAAAAACCCTAGTTTGGTTAAGATTTAAGTTACCAACGCAGTTGGTTACCTTGATGAATAGCGATTTCGATATTGATGAATAGCGATTTCGATATTGCGTAAAAAATGCTGAAAAATCCAAATTTCAGATAATCAAAAAATGACAAAACTCATATGCTCACAAAAATACACTTATCATAGTTATTTGATACTAAAATAAAGTTATTCTTAACCAATTCCATATTCCAGACGAATTAATCCCTGTAGTGCTAAATAATTCGTTTTCTTTTTGCCAGATGTTCATGGTGATTCATAAAATCTTTTGAGCTCAATCCAATTACAGTACCTGTGAGTAGTAGTTGCGAACCACACAATATGCATTCTAAAGGATCAACAGTAAAAGATTTTTTGTACAGCTCAGCCCATTTGGTTTTAGTGGTAGCTTTAGGATCTTGCTTAAATATCTGATATATCTTCGGCAACAATTTACCTCTAACACAGTTTGCGAGAAAGCCGAAGTATCTGATGAGTCTAAATCCTTTGGGAGGTATATGCTGAGTAAATCTATCTAAGAAATCATTCATATCTAGAGTTTCATTTTTGAATTTAGATATTTTGTGATCTAAATATCTAAATGTAACTTCTTTACCATCATAATGCTTTAAGCGAGACATTGATATAGGTGGTCTTCGGATATATCTACCAAGATATGCTATTGTGTTTTTTGGATTATTTGTAGGCTCTGCAAAATGTATAACCCACTGTTTATTAAACTGTTCGTCAATTTCAGTTTGTGTAAGATGCTCTCTGAGTAAGTTTAAAACTCTATATCGCCACATAGGCATAATCACCTTTTTTACAAACCTAATTTTCTTCCAAACATTTTTATCATTAATACCGCCCATAGTTACTGACATGTGTAGATGAGTATTCCAATTAAGAGCTCTACCAAAAGTATGGATAGCCATAAACATCCCAATACGAATACCTTTTTGTTTCTTGGCAATTTCATTGAAAATATCGCCAGCTATCTTTGGAAGTTTGTTAAGAAGTTTCCAATCTTTGAATAATGGCCATAAAGTATCAGGCATTGTTAGAGTTATATGTTGCCAGTCACAATTAGGCAAAGTTTCTAATTGCTCATTAATCCAATCGTTGGTTGGTTTAACTCCACATGTTTGACAATATCTACATGAGCAACTATGAGTGACATTCTTGGAGTGTAAGCATTTGGGGTTAGAGCAGCTGTAGTGATGAAAACCTCTGGCACGGATGCCACAAGCTAAGCATCTTAACTATTGTCTCAACTACCTCAGTTCTGATGATATCTTTATATGTTTGATAATAATCCCACCAAGCATTTTTATACTGCAGTAGCTCTTGGATTTTAGTTGGTGTTCTAATTGGTCAAATATAAATCAAACGAAGTTGATTTATATTGTATCAAAAAACCCTAGTTTGGTTAAGATTTAAGTTACCAACGCAGTTGGTTACCTTGTAGAATATTTTTACCGTCGTATAAACCCTACCAATTCAAAAGGACAGTTTTGTGATAAAGGTAAGCAATATAAATCTACAATTTATTATATGAATGAAAATCAAAAAACTATTGCTGATGATGTTACAAAAAAACTAAAAAAAATATTTAGTAAAAATAATAAAAAAGTATATACTCAGATTTTGTCAACGACAAAATTCTATGAAGCTGAAAAGTATCATCAAAATTATCATTATAAGAATCCTAAAAGGTATTGTTATTATCGTACAGGTTGTGGGCGTGATGAAACAATAAATAAAGTTTGGAAAAATATAGATTGGAAATATAGTAATGTAGTTCCTTTTAATATAGCATCTAGCTATGCAGAATGTTTAACTAGATAAATATGAGAATAGTAGGTGTATCAACAAAAGTTTCTAATGATAGAGATGATTTACTTGAACAAGCATGGGAATTATTCTTTAATAGTGAAGTTTTAGAGTATCTCAATGGACAAAACTTATCTCAAGATATAATATCAGTTTATTATGAATATGAAGGTGATCATACAGCCCCTTATACTCTTTTAATAGGTTATGAAGTAAATAATTCTTTTGAAACTCCGATAGGCTTAGATTCAGTTATTCTTGAGAAGAATCATAAAATTTTTAGGGTAGAAGGAGACCTTCCTGATGCTGCTATAGAAAAATGGCGAGAGATTTGGAGTGATAATTCTAAAAAAAGAGTATATAAAGCTGATTTTGATAGATATAATCCAATCGAAGATTTTGTTGAGATTAATGTTGAATATAGTAGCTATTAATTAATAATGTAATAGATATATATTAGTTTTTGATTAAATATAAGCTTTAGGTATATATTAATCTATTTATGACCATGAATCACTTAATTGTTTAAATGCCATTTTATATAAAAAATTTAAATAAATTAATTAATTAAAAATTATCATGAAACCATTTATAAATTTAGATGAAATAGACACTTTTGAAGAGTCTAAGGAAGGTTCTTATCAAGAAAAATTTGCAAGTATTAGTGATAAAAGAGGAGCAAAGCTTTTAGGATATAGTATTACAATAGTTCCACCAGGAAAGAAAGCTTGCCCTTTCCATAATCATAGAATAAATGAAGAAATGTTCATTATCCTTGAAGGTGTTGGAACTTTGCGTTTTGGTGATATTGAATATCAAATACAAAAGCATGATATTATAGTTTGTCCTCCAGGAGATAGAGCTGTTGCTCATCAGATTTTAAATACAGGAAAATATGATTTGAAGTACTTTTGTATTAGTAGGAATGAACCTTACGATATTTGTGAATATCCAGATTCTAATAAGCTCATGTCGATGGTTGGAGAAGTAGGTAACAGTAAATTAAGACATATTTTTAGAGTTTCTGATGAGGTGGATTATTTTGATGGAGAAAAATAATCATATTATTCGTTTTAAAGTATAAAAATTAAACTTTTAAATATTTTTCGTTTAAAATATTACTTAAAATTAAAAAGAAATATTAATAAGTATGGAAACTATATTAGCAAAAATTGTTGAAGCAAAAAGAAAATGGCTTTTTTCTAAAAAAAGATTATTCCCTTTAGAAATTTTTAAAAATGAAGTTGATAAAACTGATAGAAAATTTTATGAGGCTTTAGACTCTCAAAAAGCAGTCTTTATATTAGAATGTAAAAAAGGCTCCCCTTCTAAAGGAATTATTCGTAAAAAATTTAATTTAAATGAAATAGCTTCAGTATATAAAAAGTATGCAAATGCCATTTCTGTTTTGACTGATGAAGAGTTTTTTATGGGAAGTTTTACAAATTTAGAAATTGTAAGAAATCAAGTAACACAGCCTATACTTTGTAAAGACTTTATTATAGATGAATATCAAATATATTTAGCAAGACACTATAAAGCCGATGCTATACTACTAATGCTTTCTATTTTGGATGATAATGAATATAAAAAACTAGCTAAAGTTGCTAGTCGTTTTGGTATGGGAATACTTACAGAAGCTAGTAATGAAGAAGAACTTCAAAGAGCTGTAAATCTAAAAGCAAAAGTGATAGGTATAAATAATCGTAATCTTAGAGATTTATCCATAGATTTAAATACTACTCGAGTGTTGGCTCCTAAAGTACCAAAAGATACTATTGTTATTTCTGAATCTGGGATTTATAAAAATCAAGAAGTAAGAGAGCTTAGAAACTGTGTAAATGGCTTTCTTATAGGTAGTTCTATTATGGGTGAGCGTAATTTAGAGCTTGCTGTGAGAAAAATAATATATGGATTTAATAAAGTGTGCGGGCTAACATCTGTAGAAAATGCCCAAAAAGCTTATGATGCAGGTGCTATTTATGGAGGATTTATATTTGTTAAGAAGTCGCCTCGATATATAAAATTTGACATGGCAAAATCTATAGCTAGAAAAGTTAAATTAAATTATGTGGGTGTCTTTGCTAACGCTAATATTGAGGATGTTGTTAATACGTCCTATGATTTGAAATTAAGTGCGATTCAGCTTCATGGTGATGAAGATCAAGAATATATAAATATTTTAAAATCTAAATTACATAGAAATCGCCAAATATGGAAAGCTTATGGAGTAGATAAAACTATTCCTAAGTTATTAGATAATGTTGACTATCATTTATTAGATGCTCAGATAGATGGACAATCTGGAGGTACAGGCAAAAGTTTTGATTGGGACCTTATTAAAGATAAAAATAATATAATATTAGCTGGTGGGTTAAGTTCTAAAAATATAGCTAAAGCAATAGAGTTAAAATGCTCTGCGTATGATATTAATTCGGGTGTTGAATCTGAACCTGGTCAAAAAGATCAGAATAAGTTAAAAGAAATTTTTGATGTTATTAGAAACTACTAATAATTTAAGATTATTTTTTAGATATTTATATATTAAGACTTTTTCGTAAAAAGTTGTTTATATTTATAGTTAATATAAATTAATCTAGAGAAGGTCTAATTTTTCTTGACAACTCTGCAGCAGAGTTGGTTTTTTAAAGAATTATTATACTTGTCATGTTGTATAATAATTGTAACTAATCTTAGTGGCTGCTATTCTTAAGTATAAATAAAGTTGACTTAAAAATTATTATGTCTCAGCCTAAAATTAAGTATTTAAAAGACTATAAACCAAGTAATTATCTTATAAATGAAACTCATCTAACATTTAATCTAGATGAATCAAAAACAATAGTAACAGCAGACTTACATATTACCAAAGATCCTGCTAATAATGAAAGTAACTCATTGGTTTTAGATGGTGTAGATTTAAAACTACTATCAATTAAAATAGATAATAAAGATTTATCAAAATATGATTTTGATATAAATAATAACCAGTTAATTATCCATGAAGTCCCTGGAAATTTTATTCTAAACACTGTAGTTGAGATTAATCCATCTGCAAATACCTCTTTAGAAGGATTATATAAATCAGGAGATGTATTTTGTACACAGTGTGAGGCCACTGGTTTTAGAAAAATTACGTACTATCTAGATAGACCTGATGTAATGTCATCTTACACTGTTAAAATCATCGCTAATAAGCAAAAATATCCTGTTATTTTATCTAATGGAGATAAAATTGATTCTGGAGATATTTCAGATACTTTACATTTTGCCACATGGAAAGATCCTTTTAAAAAACCTTGCTATTTATTTGCTTTAGTGGCTGGAGATTTAGCTAGTATTAAAGATACTTTTACTACTAAATCAAATCGTAAGGTTAATCTAGAAATTTATGCATTTAAACAAGATATTGATAAATGTAATTATGCAATGCAAGCTGTAAAAGATTCAATGAAATGGGATGAAGAAAGATTTAACTTAGAGTATGATCTTGATACTTTTATGATTGTTGCTGTACCGGATTTTAATGCTGGTGCAATGGAAAATAAGGGTTTAAATATATTTAACACTAAATATATAATGGCTAGTGATAAAACGGCTACTGATAAGGATTTTGAACTTATTCAAAGTGTTGTGGGACATGAATATTTTCACAATTGGACAGGTGATAGAGTTACATGTCGTGATTGGTCTCAGCTAAGCTTAAAAGAAGGTTTGACTGTATTTAGAGATCAAGAATTTACTTCTGATTTAAACTCAAGAAATGTTAAGCGTATAGATGATGTACGTATTATTAGAAGTGCTCAATTTGCTGAAGATGCTAGCCCTATGTCTCATCCTATTCGTCCAGAATCGTACATTGAGATGAATAATTTCTACACTGTAACTGTGTATCATAAAGGCGCTGAGATTATTAGAATGATTCATACTTTATTAGGCGAAGAAGGTTTTCAAAAAGGTATGAAACTATATTTTGAAAGACATGATGGTCAGGCTGTAATATGTGATGATTTTGTAAATGCTATGGCAGATGCTAATAATCGTGATTTTAGCTTGTTTAAGAGATGGTATGCTCAATCCGGCACACCAAATATTAAAGTTAGTGAGGATTATGACGCGCAAAGTCAAACTTATAGCTTAATATTAGAGCAAACTACTCGACCAACTGCAGATCAGAAAGAAAAACAAGCTCTTCATATACCTGTTAAAATGGGACTGATCACTCCAGAAGGTGAAAATCTCGTAGAGCAAGCTATTGAGCTTAAAGAACAAAAGCAGACTTACACTTTTGAGAATATTACAGCAAAACCAGTAGTTTCATTGTTTAGAGATTTTTCGGCACCTGTGAAGGTTGAGCATAAGCGTACTGAAAGCGAACTATTACATATTATTAAATATGATAATAATGCCTTTAATCGTTGGGACTCTTTACAACAGTTAGCTATAAATATGATTTTAGCTAATTCTGATGTAAGCGGTGAGTTCTTGAATGCTTTTAAATCAATTCTAAACGATAAAGAATTAGATAAAGCATTAATTAGTGATGCTCTACTAATACCAAATGAGTCTACAATTGCTCAGACAATGCCTGTAATTGCAGTTGATGATATTGTTTTATCACGCAAAAAAGTTGTAAACCAACTAGCAGATAAACTAAAAGATAATTGGTTAGCTATATATCAAGAATGTAATGATAATAAGCCATATACTCTTTCAGCTGAGCAAATTGCTAAGAGAAGGCTAAAAGGTGTATGCTTAAATTATTTAATGAATGCTAGTGATCAAACTAAATGTACTGAGTTAGCGCAACAACTATTTGATAATGCTGATAATATGACGGATCAACAGTCAGCATTTTCAGCACTTTTAAAGTCAAATGATAAACAAATTCGAGATAATGCTATCAATAAGTTCTATAAGCGTTGGAAGCATGAAGATTTAGTAGTAAATAAATGGTTAGTATCTCAAGCTCAAATCTCTCATGAATCAGCCTTAGATATAGTTGAAGGCTTAGTTAATCACTCTGCATACAACTCTAAAAACCCTAATAAAGTTTACTCACTTATTGGTGGCTTCGGTGCTAATTTTTCACAATATCATCGTAAAGATGGTTTAGGATATGCTTTCATGGCTGATATAGTCCTAGAGCTTGATAAAATCAACCATCAAGTTGCTGCTAGAATGGCTCGTAATTTAATGAGTTGGAAGCGCTATGACTATGATAGACAAGCTCTGATGAAAAAAGAACTTGAAAGAATCAAAGCATCAAATCCAAGTAAAAATGTCTTTGAGATTGTTAGTAAGAGTTTAGATTTATAGTCGTTTGTATATTTACTATCAATCTATTTTAATAAAATACAAAAAACAATATGATTTATAGCTCTATTAGAGTTACTACTCATAAATAAAGACTACTGATTTAACATCTATAGTTATTCCCGCGCAGGCGGGAATAAGAGATCCCCGTGTCAAGCACGAGGATTTTATATGGTATTTTTTTACTTATAAGATTGGAGTATGATTAAATCAACAATCTTAAATATTCTTTCTGTAATATTTTCTACTTTTAAGAATATCCAAAATATTTAATATTTTATTGTAAGTTCTTTATGGGGTATATCAAAAGCGTATTATAAGAATGTATGATCTACCCCGTCAATTTGGGACAGTTTACTACTTCATTTTCCATTATATATTCAAATTGATATGGAGTCATATAATTTATTGTAGAATGTCTCCTTTTTGTATTATAGTAAGCTTCAATATATTCAAATATTGATAGTTTAGCTTCTTCTCTAGTTTTATAGCTTTCATCATGTACTAACTCTACTTTTAAAGTTCCAAAGAAACTTTCACAAGCAGCATTATCGTAACAGCATCCTTTAGAGCTCATACTTGATAGTAGCCAGTATTCTTTAATAATGTCTTGATATTGTTTGCTACAGTACTGTGACCCTTTATCAGAGTGTATAATCACACCACTAGGAAAATTTCTTCTAAATAATGCCATATTTAAAGCATTACAAACTAAATCCGCTTTCATCCTAGAATCCATTGCCCAACCAATAACTGATCTTGAGAATAAATCTATAATCACACAAAGATACAGCCACCCCTCTTGTGTAGGTACATAAGTTATATCTGTAACCCACCTATGATTTACAGATAAAGCAGTGAAGTTTTGTTCTAATAAATTATCATAAACATGTTTGTTGTGGTTAGAATCTGTAGTTTTCTTATGCTTACGAGCCGCTTTAGCATGTAAACCAAGTAATTTCATACGTTTAGATACTCTAGGTTGAGTAACTTTCCAACCCATATCTTTAAGCTCTTTGTATATCCTAACACTTCCATATCTAGATTTATGTTCATTAAAATAGCATCATCTAGTTCAGCATCATTATATTGCCTTTTACCTATAGGTTTATGAATCCATCTGTAATATGAAGATGTGCTCACATTCAAAGATTTACATAGTGTTGTTACTGGCATAACTTTATAATGCTCCTTAATAAAGGCGTACCTTACAGATTTTGCTTTGCAAAGTACGCTGCTGCCTTTTTTAGTATTTCACGCTCTGTTTCTGCCTGTTTGAGTTTTTTCTTCAAATCAGTATTTTCAAAAGATAGTTGCTGGTACTGCATTTTATAATCTATCTTTATTTCTTTCTGAGGGTTTGACATGGCTTTGGATATCCAACTGCAAATGGTTTTATATTTAACCCCTAAATTATCTGCTATTTCTCGTCTATTTGCATCTGGTTGTAAACATAATTTAACAGCTTCATCTTTAAACTCTTTTGTATATCTCATCTTGTCTCCTTTTCTTAACACCTAAGTGTCCCAAATAGAAGGGTATGATCAATTCCCTAAATAGTCCCTTTATGGGAACGCTGTTTTATAAAACAACAGTTATTCTCAGTCAGTCAAATATCGCCAAAAATCATTTTAGCTGCTTTCTTTGCTTTACACAACTCGACTATTATATTTCATATGCTAATGCAGTTGTTGTAATTGTTGTTATTGGTTGCTTACCAGGTAGGCTTACATTAGTACCATTTAGCTGGAACTGAAGCTGGAGGCTCAAGTTTTTATATAATTTAACTGATAATATAGCATTGCTTTGATATATAAATACATTAGGGTTGACAGTATTATTATCCTGATACGCATAGTTAACTATAAAATCTTCTCTAAAACTCGAATCTTTTGTAAAATTCCATACATATTGCAAGCCTGATTGCCCACCAAATCCATTAGAAAATTGACCTGTGCTAATAAGTTCGTTTTGCGTTAAGCTTGGTCCTGCTGTTAGATTTAATGACATATCATCACTTTTATATAAAACTCTCTTATAGCCCGCAGATTCCATAAAAACATAATTAAAGACATCTAACTCATCACGCAAGAAGTTCAAATTACCATATACGCCGTTAACTTTATCAAAATCCCATGAAGTCTTAGCATTTAACTGTGCCCTATTTACTCTAACTCCTGATTTATCAGAAACCGTATCATTATGGCTATATAAATAGTTAAATAATAAATTATTTTGCCACTGCTCTGTTGGCTTATAATTAATATTTATTCCAACATTTATGTTGGTAGTAGCACTATTACCAGTAACAATACTTCCACCTAAACCAATAGATGTACCTTTCCAAGGACTATTATCTTTCTTTTCTTCTTTTTTATTATCTTTTAAGGTTACTTGTTTAAGTTTGGTTGAGGATGACTCTGCTTTAGCTTCTACATTATCTTTTGTAGGAATATGCTTATCTTGTTCTTTATTGGTTGTATTATCTGATTGCTCTGCTAACTTTTTATATTTCTCAGCTAATTTATTATATTCTAAATACTTCTCCATAGCACCTTGCTTGGTAATAGCATCTAATGACGTAGTAAAACATAAAAATGCAAAAAGAATTACAATGTTTTTCTTAATATTACCACCTTGCATTGAGTATCCATTTTAGAGATAAAATATAACTGCTAGAGTAACACATTTTATAAAAAAACAGATATATTTAAGACCTGATAGCTAGTATGCATATAAAATCTAGTTTGATCATAACAATAAATAGAAATATAGGTTCTGTCGCAAACTGACAGTATCATGAGTATATAGTATAATTTTATCATAGATTTTATTTCAAAATACAAATGATAGATTTCACAGTAAACTGTCCCTGTTATTCAATACCACTTTATAAAATATTTTTATTCCTTGCTTTTATGCAGCATCTAAAATACCAGAATATACTTCATCAGGAGTCATATATCCAATACTAGAATGTAGTCTTTCATTGTTGTAAATATCAATATATTCTTTGATACCTACTTTAGCCTCTTTCATAGTTATATATGATGCCGGATAAACATTTTCATATTTCAGTGTTCTCCAAAATCTCTCAATTGCAATATTATCTATAGATCTTCCTTTAGCATCCATAGATTTATTTATTTTATTATCAGATAATATTTTAATATGCTCTTTTGCTGTATATTGAGTTCCTTGATCAGAGTTAAAGATATCAGGTTTACCATATTTAAATAACGCTTCTTTTAACACACTAGTTGTTAGATGTGTATCCATAGTATTAGAAATCTTCCAAGCTAGTATTTTCTTGCTATGCCAATCTATTATGGCTGCTAAATATGCATACCCACATTCTAGTCTAATATACGTGATATCAGCACTCCATACCTTATTAGCTTTATCTATAACAACCTAATTCGTCTCATTTTTAAATACATTAAGTAAGTATGGATATTTCTTGTGTTGCTTATTAATGACAGTTGTCTTTTTTTTAGGATACAATGCCTTAATACCCATGAATTCCATAGCACTTTTGATTAGCTTCCTTCCAACTAGAAATCCTAATCTATTTAGCAACTTTACTAGCCTTCTCGTACCATAATATGGATGTTTAGTATGTATCAAATCTATTGCATTTAATAGTTTAATATCATCATTACTACTAAATTTTGATATTGGTGTATAATAGTACACACTCTTAAATACAGATAATAGTTTAAGCTGATTATTTAAAGATAATTCTAGCTTAGTATCTACAGAGTTTACTCTATCATTTGATGATACCAAGCTTTTTAGCTTTCCCATTAAAAAATCCCTCTCTACTATTACCTCGACTAGTTTTTTACTTGTTGCATCTTTATCTTTTCTAAGCTCATCTATTTCCTGCTTATACTCCTTAACAACAGAGCTTTTATCAAATGCTAAGCAAGCATTAGATAAAAATTGCTGCTTCCAATTGTGCACGTTTTTAGGAAGTAAATCATACTTACTTGCTATCTCATTAACTGTCATATCGCCTTCTAGCAATTCTATAATTACTTTAGCTTTAAAATCAGCTGTATACGTTACTCTTTTTTTACTCATTTATCTATTTCCTAATTTATCTAGTTAAGTTTAACATCTAGGAATAAAAATCTTTCTAAAATCAGTAGCTTTTTCTGGGGACATTATACAATCGTTGGGTTATCAAATATTCTAAAGAATTAGAGATAGTCTTTAGTAATAGTTTTAGAAAATATGGTAGCTATATAAGCTGGAAGATGGATGAAACCTACCTTAAGCTTAAAGGTAAAGATGTTTATTTATACAGAGCTATAGATAAACACGGAGATACTTTAGAGTTTATGGTTAGTGAAAAAAGAGATGAAAAAGCTTCGCGTAAATTCTTTAAGAAAACTATTGGTAAACATGGTTTACCAGATAAATTAAATGTAGATAAATCAGGAGCCAATGAAGCTGCTTTATTAACTATCAATATCTTTCTATTCTTGCTTGGTATATGGTTAACCTATGGTATAGAGATTAGACAAAACAAATATCTAAATAATTTGATAGAGCAAGATCATAGAAGTATCAAAAGATTGATACGCCCCATGATGGGTTTTAAATCTTGGGATTCTATGGATTCTACTATAGCTGGTTATGAATTAGTAAATATGATTAAAAAAGGTCAGCATATTTACGCTGAAAATATGACTGTTTGGGATCAATTTTATAGCATAGCTGGATAACTGTATCTAGAGGATAATTATTTTATAAAAATTGTGACTATACTGGCAGTTTGCGACAGAACCGAATACTGGATTACCCATCTATAGATAGTTGAGTTATATAGTTACTAAAACGCTATCTAAACTTAGTCGAGACTTTGGTAATCTTGAGTTATAGTCATTTTCTTGATGACGATACCCTATAGCTAGAGCTACGTCACATTGATAGCCAGAAAGTTCATTTTTAAATTCTTCGTTAACTAAATCAATATCTATACCTTCCAATGGGGTTGAATCTATTTTAAGACGAGCTAATGTATGTAGAGTATTACCAAATGCGATATATGTTTGTGCTTTTGTCCAGCGACTATTATCTCCATTCTCATCAGTATTAAGATCGACAAACATGAATGCTCCAAAAGCATTTTCACGATCTTGAGACTTTGTCCTACCATCGACAATTTGTTTATCTACAACTTTAGCATAATCATCACGAGTATAGCGTGGGTTATACGCAAATAGAATAATATGTGAGCTATCAAATACATGAGGTTGGTTAAATTGAAATTTGTTGACAAAAGTTTTACTCATTCGCTTTTTAGCTTTCTCGCTTTCAATAACAACAAATCTCCATGGCTGTGAGTTTATAGATGATGGTGATAAGCGCATAGACTCAAACAGCACATTAAGATCCATTTGAGTAATCTTCTTGGTAGAATCATATTTTTTGGTAGTACTTCTAGAGAGCATGTCTATAATAATTTGATGGTCCATATTTAAGAGCCTTTATGTTAACTTTAATTAATTAAATTGTTTAAAGTATATAATACTATACAAATTTTATATTTTTATTTTTTCAAGCTAAAAATTTTATTCAAACTAACCGATGTGATACAATTCTATTGAAAAGAAATGAGTAATTATCTATAAAAGGAAAGCAATGCCATTACTAACTATTATCGCAAATATTTATGTTAAAAAAGAGTTCCAAAGCCAAGTAAAAAAAGAGTTATTGAAATTAGTTGAAATAACCCGTAATGAAAAAGGGTGTTTACATTATCAACTTCATCAAGACAATGATGATGAGCTACATTTTATGTTTTATGAAACATGGGAAACTAAAGATTTACTACAACAACATTTAAGCAGTAATCACATGAAATCGTATATTAAAGCTACTAATAATATGATTAGCTCATTGCAAATAACCAAGATGAAAAAAATATAGTTTCTATTACAAAGTACTTGAAGATAACTACACCATTAAAATGTTTATATTTAAATTCATTCATAATAAATTAGACAGAAAAATAAAGTAAAGTTTAATAAAATAGCTCCAATTAGTCAATATTTGCAACAGTGTCGGAATACTCCATAACATTATCTAAAATCTTACTAATTTTGATAGGAGCATCAGAATAATGATTAATATTTTTGTATTCTAATCTATATGAAGAATTCATACGTATTTGTACAGCTATATCAGAAATATATTCTAATAGTTCACATAACTCCTGCGTTAAATAAATAGCTTGTTTGTTCATATTAATGTCCTCACAGTTTTTCCTTTTTTCTTACCTCATTCGTGGTTAAAAAAAGAGAAATATTATTTATCCATCATTGGTTTACCTTTTAAATCAGCAAATGTTCTTTCACATTGGGGATATCCTGTACAGCCCCACCATTTGCCTTTCTTACCATCACGTTGTTTAAGATCAGATCCACAATCAGGACATTTATCTTTAGATATTTTAGGTTGTACAGGCTTGCCTCTACTATCCTCTAAAAATGTCTCACAACCATTTTTTCTTTCAGAACACATCCAATAAAAGCCTTTCTTAGGTGGCTTTGATTTAAGGCGTATTAATTCATGCTGACATTTAGGACATGGGTTTTTAACAAACTTTTTAACATTACCTATTTGACCTATAATAATCGGTTCTGTCGCAAACTGTCAGTATCATGAGTATATAGTATAATTTTATCATAGATTTTATTTCAAAATACAAATGATAGATTTCACAGGTAGGCACTTTACCAAATTATTGATACTTCAAGCAGTCAGATGGTATTTATCATATCCATTGAGTTATAGGCATGTAGAAGAACTAATGAAAGAGCGAGTAATTAAGGTAGACCATAGCACTATCAATCGTTGGGTTATCAAATATTCTAAAGAATTAGAGATAGTCTTTAGTAATAGTTTTAGAAAATATGGTAGCTATATAAGCTGGAAGATGGATGAAACCTACCTTAAGCTTAAAGGTAAAGATGTTTATTTATACAGAGCTATAGATAAACACGGAGATACTTTAGAGTTTATGGTTAGTGAAAAAAGAGATGAAAAAGCTTCGCGTAAATTCTTTAAGAAAACTATTGGTAAACATGGTTTACCAGATAAATTAAATGTAGATAAATCAGGAGCCAATGAAGCTGCTTTATTAACTATCAATATCTTTCTATTCTTGCTTGGTATATGGTTAACCTATGGTATAGAGATTAGACAAAACAAATATCTAAATAATTTGATAGAGCAAGATCATAGAAGTATCAAAAGATTGATACGCCCCATGATGGGTTTTAAATCTTGGGATTCTATGGATTCTACTATAGCTGGTTATGAATTAGTAAATATGATTAAAAAAGGTCAGCATATTTACGCTGAAAATATGACTGTTTGGGATCAATTTTATAGCATAGCTGGATAACTGTATCTAGAGGATAATTATTTTATAAAAATTGTGACTATACTGGCAGTTTGCGACAGAACCCTTTGGATATCCAACTGCAAATGGTTTTATATTTAACCCCTAAATTATCTGCTATTTCTCGTCTATTTGCATCTGGTTGTAAACATAATTTAACAGCTTCATCTTTAAACTCTTTTGTATATCTCATCTTGTCTCCTTTTCTTAACACCTAAGTGTCCCAAATAGGAGGGTATGATCATAGTTAACTTATTGCCTGTAGCTGGTTTAATTCCATGGTATGGATATATTATATTAATAATCATTCTAGCTATTAAGCCTATGAGATCTAATTTATTTTGGTAAGAATGAAACTTATTTCTTTTAAGAACCAATTAATTATATAGTTAACCCAAAAATATCATGTTGAATACATAAGAAATAGCATCAGATAAATAATCATGTGGAAGTAAATAGAAAAAGCAATACTAATATTAGGTTGAAGTAGTAGCTTTAGCTTGATTAGGTGACATCTTGTCGTAGTATGAAACATACAGATTTAAGATTAAAAGTATTATATATAAAAATATAGTATAATAGCAGCGAACTATAAGGATAAAAAAAGTTTTATAATTTTTAATTATTAAAAATAGAGTTATCCCTTAATCATATCAATAAATTAAAGTTATCTATTTTAAATACACTTTATTAGATTTAATAATAATTTGTAACTATCTTTAGATTTTATTTTTGTTCATAAATGCATTAAAAATTTAAAAAGTAAGAGTAGTTTATTATGAAAAAACAAAAGACAGCAATTATTTATTGCGAAGCAAATTTTGGTAAGCTTGATGGTAAAACAGCTAATGGATTAATCAGATATTCTGATGAATATAAGATCTTAGCTGTAATTGATAGCACTAAAGCAAATTTAGATTCTGGTGTTGTGCTTGATAATATCCCAAATGGGATTCCAATATATGATAGTTATATATCTGCATTAAAAGAGCTACCCAATAAAGCTAATTACTTTATATTAGGAATGGCTCCAGCCACGGGTATTTTATCAAATAAAGAACGTAAAATAATTATGGAGATAATTAAACTAGGAATAAATATTATAAATGGATTGCATGTATTTTTAAATGATGACCCTGAATTATCATTTACAGCAGCTAAACATAATGTAAAAATATTAGATATTAGAAAGCCCCCAGAGAAAAAAAACTTAAGAATATATAATGGAGATATTTCTAAAGTAACTTGCCCCATAATCGCTATATTAGGTACAGATTGTGCTATTGGCAAGCGCACAACCACTAATATACTTACAAAGATTTTTAATGAGGCAGGATATAAGGCTGTTATGGTTGGTACAGGTCAAACTAGCCTAATTCAGGGAGCAAAATATGGTGTAGCAATAGATGCAATACCCTCACAGTTTTGTATTGGTGAGCTAGAGGCGACTGTGGTTTCAGCATTTAACGAAGAGCAACCCGATATTATCTTTGTTGAAGGCCAAAGTTCTTTAAGTCATCCAGCTTTTTCTAGTAGTTCTTTCATTCTTCGAGCTTGTTGTCCAGATGCAGTAATTCTCCAACATGCGCCCAAAAGAGAGTATCGTTGTGATTTTGAGAATATAAAAATGCCAAAGCTTAGTAATGAAATAAATCTGATAGAAACTTTCTCACAAACTAAGGTTATAGGTATTAGTATTAATCATGAAAATATTGATGCTGCTGAGATTAAACAAATAATAAATAACTACAGTAAAAAATATAAAATTCCCACAGCAGATGCATTAAGATCATCTCCTGATTATTTCATCGATATGATTGTTTCAGAGTTTCCACAGTTGAGTGGTAAATTTAATACTTAATGGCAACACCTCGACTAATAATAGATCTTAAAAAGATAGAGCATAATGCTAAAGTATTAGTAAGTCGCTTAGGTCATTTAGATATATCTGTGACTGGTATAATAAAAGTTATGCAAGGTTCACCAATTATAGCAAGAGCTTTGATGAGATCTGGAGTTATCTCTATTGGAGACTCTCATATCCAAAATATAGAACTAATGTGTAGAAATAATATTCCAATTCAGATGAGTCTAATTCGTTCGCCTATGCTTAGTCAGATTCAACGAATTATATTATCAGGTTCTATCAGCTTTAATAGCGAAATTATAGTAATAGAAGCTCTTTCTAAAATGGCATGTAAATTAAACTTAAATCATCAAATTATATTAATGATTGAATTGGGTGATCTCAGAGAAGGTATTTTACCAAAAGATGTTTTAACTTTTATAGATAAAGTTTTAACTTTACCAAATATTAGTCTTAAAGGAATAGCAACTAATTTAATGTGTTTGAATGATTGTGCTCCAGATGATACTAAAATGAGCCAACTGTCATCTATAGCTGATTCTATCGAAAAAACGTTCAATATTAAATTAGATATAATAAGTGGTGGCAATTCAGCAAATCTTAATTGGGCACTAAATAATAAAAGTAATATTGGTAAGATTAATAACCTTCGTCTTGGAGAGGCTATTTTTATAGGTATGAATCCCTTAGATAATAGTTTAATTAAAGGGTTATACCAAGATGCAATATCTCTTGTTGCAGAAGTTATAGAGTCAAAAGTAAAACCAAGCGTATCAAGTAACAATAAAAAATATCAATCCATTCTAGCTATTGGAAATCAAGATATAGATTCTAATGGGGTTAAATGTCTATCTGGTTATAAAATTTTAGGGGCAACAAGTGATCATTTGATTATAGACTCTATGAATAAGTTAATTCCTATAGGAACTGAGCTTAATTTTATTATTAACTATACTTCTCTTCTTAAAGCTATGATGTCATCACTAGTAGAGAAAGTTTTTATTTGAGTTAATTTAGATACCATTTTTTATTGATATGGATATACCATTAGGGGTTCCGTTCCTATAAGCCAAATAATGTTAAGTTTAATTTTGCAAGCTAAATTAGCTTTTCTAAACTTAGATAAATTAAACAACATATTCAAACCTTGAGATCCTTTATTTACAATACTTATAAGTTATTTCATAAAGTTTAAAAAAAGAACCGTTATTTTGAACTCTAATATTAAAATCATAAAATTAGCCAAATTATATAAAATCCTCTACAATGTATGTATATCAAATCTTTTCCAATTTAAATGTGGCCCTTCATCGCACATAGCTTAACACCGGTCCTATTTGCAATATAACGCTTCAGATTACTCACTAAAAAAATTTTCTGTATTAATTCTGTTTGATTCAATGGTTATTAACTCATTAGTTAAAGTCTTCGTTAAAGTAAATATGCTAGCTACTGCATAAGATGTAAAATCATCTAATAATTTTTGTGCTTTCTCAGGAAATATTTGATATATTTCCAAATATTTTTTTTCAAATACTATTTGTTTATCTTTTATTTGTGTATTTAATGCACTATAGCCATGTTTAATTATTGGAGCATATTCAGTAAAATTTAGCATTCCTATCATTTGTAACTTTCTAAATATCCAATATGCTGAAAAATCATCTGCATTATTATCGCCTATTTGATATGCTGAAGGGATTTTAGCTCCATAGTAAAAAGGCATATAAATACTTAAAGCGCCCATTCCTAAGCTTAAGTATTTTATATTTGCTATAGATATAGGTAAATTTTTTCTTAAACATAATATATGAGACTGTTTAGTTCTATATACTGAAATTGGTCTTATTTTTGACGGAAATTGATAAGTATTTAGTAGAGTTCCCTCAAAATGGCTTTGTAAACCCTTTTCTATATCCGTAATTGAAATTTTCTTTTCTGGCATTAAGAAAGTTGGTAAACTATTCTTGTAATAAGATTTATTTTTTTCTGAAGAAGTAAATACGTTTTGTAAATACTTAACCCGTGGATAATTATAATCTCTGTCTGATAAATCGTCTTTACTATAAATTTCTCTGAAATTAAAATCGCCTGACTTATATAGTTCAGAATCTCTAGCAAAATTAATTAGATTCTTAGACATTAAAATATTTTTTTTATCCTTAAAGTTTATAATTCCTATTCTACTTTGATTAGCTGATATAAAATACTTATCATTTGGTATTCTTAATGCTACCCAATTATGCCCTCCAGCATTTTCAAGGTACCATGCCTCATACTTGTCAGCGAATCCTACCCCAAACCCTTCAGCTGAACCATAATTTTCAATTATATTACCTAAACATTTAACACCCTCTTTAGCCGTTTTAATTTGTGGTAATATAATTGTTATTATAGCCTCTTCTGACACACCATCTTTAAGATATGGATCATTTTCTAAAACTTTATTATTACTAAAAATTGTTTCTGTTGCAGACATCCCCACGCCAACATCATTGAAACCAGCCTCTTCAAAGCTTTTATTATGAGATTGCCATGCTGGCAATCCAGAATACCCTAATAATTTATTAGGTAATTGATATTTAAATTTATTATTTAAATCCATAATATTTTGATATAAATACCCGTAGCGCATTGGTGAATGGTAAATAAACCTTGAGGCATTATTACCAAGTCCACCATCATCATTTCTAGCAAGAATGATGCTTCCATTATTAGATGCTTTATTACCAACAATAATAGTCGTGCATGAAAACTTTCCCATTATAAAGTATCCTTTTAAATTAAAATTAGCTATTTTTAATGATCATTCAACATTTTAAATCTAATATTTAATTTCCATTTGTAAACTCCTTAATTAAGTGCTTGTTTTGTTTTAAATATAATTGACTCAAATATTGCTATACCTCTATCAACTATATTGATGATCGATTTACTATTTTCAACATCGTTATTTTTAAGATAAGCTTTTAAAGCTTCACACCTTTTAACCTGAAAACCACACTCTTTAACTGTTTCATGAAAATTATTTGACTTAATAGCATTACTTAGAACATGAAACTCATGGATAACATGGGAGTACTCCATAACATTATCTAGAATTTTACTAATTTTGATTGGTGCATCAGAATAATGATTAAGATTTTTATATTCTGACCTATATGAAGAGTTCATGCGTATTTGGATAGCTATATCAGAGATATATTCTAATAGCTCACATAATTCTTGTGTCAAATTGATAGCTTGTTTATTCATATTAACGTCCTACAGTTTTCTCATTGCTTTACCTCAATCGTGGTCAAAAAAAGGGAAATAACATTATTCCCCTTTTTCTTTATCGACTTTTTTGCCTTTGAAATTAATTTCAAAAAGAGGTTCTGTCGCAAACTGCCAGTATAGTCACAATTTTTATAAAATAATTATCCTCTAGATACAGTTATCCAGCTATGCTATAAAATTGATCCCAAACAGTCATATTTTCAGCGTAAATATGCTGACTTTTTTTAATCATATTTACTAATTCATAACCAGCTATAGTAGAATCCATAGAATCCCAAGATTTAAAACCCATCATGGGGCGTATCAATCTTTTGATACTTCTATGATCTTGCTCTATCAAATTATTTAGATATTTGTTTTGTCTAATCTCTATACCATAGGTTAACCATATACCAAGCAAGAATAGAAAGATATTGATAGTTAATAAAGCAGCTTCATTGGCTCCTGATTTATCTACATTTAATTTATCTGGTAAACCATGTTTACCAATAGTTTTCTTAAAGAATTTACGCGCAGCTTTTTCATCTCTTTTTTCACTAACCATAAACTCTAAAGTATCTCCGTGTTTATCTATAGCTCTGTATAAATAAACATCTTTACCTTTAAGCTTAAGGTAGGTTTCATCCATCTTCCAGCTTATATAGCTACCATATTTTCTAAAACTATTACTAAAGACTATCTCTAATTCTTTAGAATATTTGATAACCCAACGATTGATAGTGCTATGGTCTACCTTAATTACTCGCTCTTTCATTAGTTCTTCTACATGCCTATAACTCAATGGATATGATAAATACCATCTGACTGCTTGAAGTATCAATAATTTGGTAAAGTGCCTACCTGTGAAATCTATCATTTGTATTTTGAAATAAAATCTATGATAAAATTATACTATATACTCATGATACTGACAGTTTGCGACAGAACCCGATATCTTCATCATACCTTACATTTTTCCACCTAATAGATTTATGTAGTAAATCACATTCCTTATTTGTCTGATATATTACAGGCCTAGCACCCATATTGAACAATTCTCTTTTATTAAAAATAATCCCAAACTCACTATATCTATTTTTACCAAATCCATTTTTCTCAATAATTCCTTTAGGAGTTTCGGTAAAACAAATACAATCCCATTTTCCTTTTATATTTTCACAGGACCCCAATAATACTCCATTATCTAGTATTTCTAATAAATTTTGAAAGGAAATCTCTTTGCTTTCACCTTTTGTAAAATGTATTAACTTATCTGATAGATCACTTCTTTTCATTAAGACCTCTGTCATCATTTATACTGTCCTGCGACTTTTAATCATTATGCTACCTCTAATGGTGCCACATGTTTGTGTGTCTGTTTCGCACTATATAAATCATATAGCATTTGTAAATTTAGCCAAAAGTCAGGTGTTACTCCAAAAGTTTCACTTAATGATAATGCACTGTCGGCTGTTATTCCTCTTTTGCCATTTACAATCTCATTAACTCTTGCATAAGTCCAACCTAAATGATTTGCTAATTTTGTTTGTGTTATTGATAGAGGTTCAATAAATTCATGTAGTAATATTTCACCTGGATGTGTTGGTTTTCTATTTGATGGTATAAGCATAATTTTACTCCCTATAGTTACTTAATGATAATCAACTATATCAACATCATAAGCATTGTTATCTTTCCATTTAAATATCACTCTATATTGGTCGTTTATTCTAATTGAGTGATATTCTTTTAAATTGCCTTTTAATTGCTCTAAACGATTATTAGGAGGTATTCTTAAATCTTCTATAACTTTGGCAGCATTAACCATATCAAGTTTTCTAATAGCTGTTTTATATATTGTATTTGGTATTTTACGAGCATGCTTACTTGAGACACCATTATATATATCGTTGGCTGATTGACTTGCAAAATTTATTATCATGAATCAACTATTTAACTTTCTATATTTATATGATATATCAATACTCGATATAATAATAGCTTTATTGAAATATTCTTACTTTAATTTCAAGTCAGAACACTTTACTATATGATCTTTTAGTTTCAAATCGGGGTTTTTAATATTTTTGTAATAGAAACATCTTTGAAAATCATGCTGTTTACTTGTAATTATTTTTGCATATCCTTTCGGAATTGCTTGACCATCCTTTAAAGTTTTTGGTTTTTCGCTGAAATATACTATATCAAGTACATTAACACTACCAAGCTTAACAGCAGTAACTCTTGAATATCTTTCAGCTTTACTCCAAGCAGTTCTATTTACTTTAGGGTATTGAGGTGTCATATTAGCCATAGAGAAAGTAGCTTTTTGTGCTGATTTATCATAATTAAAAGCTCCATTAGGGGCTAAATGACCTCTATCAAAACCTGTCTTTTTATATGAATAAGGACTCATTCTACATTTTACTGGAAGTCGTGAGTCTGCATGGAATTTAACTCTACTTCTACTTAGTTTTTTCTTATACATGTCTGCTTTTGTAATATTATAGTCAACAGCTAAAGCTGACTTATAATTATAGTCAAAACATATATCCATATACTTATTATGTAATACTTGACTACATTTGAAGTTAGATAAAACAAGCCTATTATTTATATCAGCATATAACAAAGTAATAGGTGCGCAGGTTAACAGTATTAATAAATATATTTTAGATTTCATAATTTCTCTTAATTATATGGTTATGTTTTTTGTTAGTCTTTTTATTCTTAAAAGCTGTTAGTAGCTAGTAACTATTTTGTTTTAAATTAATGGCGTTCCCGAGATGATTCGAACATCCGACCTGTCGCTTAGGAGGCGACCGCTCTATCCTACTGAGCTACGGGAACATAATCTATAAACTATTCTTATTTTTACTTGTAGCATCAAAATTAAAAGCGATAACAGGAATCATGTTCATATCATCAGCATTTAGTTCAGTTGCATATCTACATTTATCTTTACCAAATTTATTAGCAATAGCATCTTTAACGGCATCAATCCTACTTGATTTACTATCTGATGTTGCAAACATATCAATCTGTCCTTTATCTTTATCATATAGTTTATCGCATGCTAAACCTACTTTATATAAAGGTTCACCTTTCCATAGCTTTAAATGTTCAATTATTGACTTATTGAAATTTGTATCTGAGCTAGTGTTATGTTCAAAATTATATACTTTTTTAATACAGTGTCTTTGTGCTTGTAGGAATATAGCTACTCGAGGAGTAACAAAATCTTGTGACCTTAGTCTTCTAGTTAATCGATGAGCTAATTGATGTAGCACTCCTTCTATCTGATTTCTATTTGTTGTCTTTGGAGGTAATACTTTACTATGACCAATAGATTTAGGTTTTTGATATTTTGTGTTAACTGGTACTGGATCATGACCAAGGCAAGCTGATTGTAGCCTAGCTCCAGTATCTCCACGAATACTAGATAATAGATTTTTAGGAGCATGTTCTAAATCACCACATTTATAGTATCCTTTTGAATTTAGATAATTAACAAGGCTTGGTCCAATACCACACATTTTAGCTAAGTCATGATTAGCAATATAGTCTTTAATTTGATGAGGTGGAACTATTGTAGTTTTACCTTTATTTAATCCAGCACAGAATTTAGCTGTAAGCTTACCTTCACTAATACCAATTGAACAGACAATACCGCCACTAACCTCAAAAACTATTTTTCTAATTAAAGTAGCAATGTTTTCTACGGATTTATATAAACTTAAAACAGGCTTTAAATCCATAAAACATTCATCAATACTAAATACTTCAACATCTGGAGTGATATTTTTAATAGCATTCATAATATTTGCGGATATTTCAGAATATCTATTAGGTCTAGATGATCTAATAACAATATCAGGACATAAGGAATAAGCTTCTTTTAAATGCATTCCTGTTCTAATTCCATAAGACCTAGCTATATAACATGAAGATATTATAGTAGTTCCTGAATTACCATTAATAACGACGACTGGTTTATTTTTAAGCTCAGGGAAATCTACTTTCTCACAAGAAGGGAAAAATGCCTGCATATCGACAAGAGCAATACATCTAGTCCAAACATCTTGTGTATCCATGATTTTCTCTAATTGTTATTAGCTTATCAATTATTTTATTCGCTTCTGCCATAGAAGCAACATTAATATTTTTACGGTGGGATAATTTAGTAATTTTAGATCCATAATCACAGACAACTAGAATATCATTAAATAAGTCGTTAATAATTGAGATATTGTAATATTTAGTATCTGTTTCCATTTGGATCATAATTTATTCAGAAAGGTATATCATCATCAAAGTTTTTATTGATTTCATCAAACGATGGGACATTATCCTTAGCAGTTTTACCTTTAACCTTGGCATAGTCATCATTTACTGTCTCAGCGGCTGATTGATTATTTGTCGGAGCAGAACCTTGTTGAGCTTCAGGATAATTATCATAACTAGGAGCAGGGCGGTTATCTTGATTACCACCACCTAATAATTGAAAGTTACTAGTAATTACCTCTGTAGAGTATCTATCTTGTCCAGAGTTATCTTGCCACTTATTAGTTCTAATTCTACCTTCAACATATAAAGCATCACCTTTTTTACAATACTGTTGAATAACCTCAGCACCTTTACCAAAGATAACTACTCTATGCCATTCAGTTTGAGTCTCTTCTTTGAATACTTCATTAGTAGCTAAACTAATAGTAGCAACTATAGTACCACTTTGAGTCTGTCTAATTTCTGGATCATTACCAAGCCTACCAAGAAGTATAACTTTATTTACTGTGCCTTTAGCCATAATTAACCTTTAATAGTATCTTTTAGAGTTTTACCAGCTTTAAAACTTGGCACAGTAGCTGCAGCTATTTTAATAGGTTCACCAGTCTTTGGATTTCTACCATCTCGAGCAGCTCTTTTCTTAGCTTGGAATGTACCAAAACCAACAAGAGTAACATCTTCTTTCTTTTTAAGAGAATCTGTCACAGCATTAGTCAAAGCATCTAAACAAGTTTTAGCTATTTCTAAACTTACATCAGCATCAGCTGCAATAGTATGTATTAATTCATTTTTATTCATATATTTTACCTCTTTATTATTTTGGCAATAGTTTTAAAAGCACTGTCAAAACTAACTATATAATTAGTTTCTAATTGTTGTAAAGTATAAATCTACTTTATTACATAAGCTTTTTATTTATTTTGTTCAAAAGTATTTGTGATTCTGCTTTTGATACTCCGCTAAAACTAGTACCTTTAATATATAGTTTTGCTTGATTTGGATTACTTGCTACTGGACTAATAGCAAAATCCACTTTTTTACCTTGATTGTTTTGGGCTTCTATCATGTGAGTATTATCTTTACTATTATTCTCAGTTTTAATAACTGTATATCCAGAAGATTTTAAAATATCATTAACTGCTTGTGTAACTTCTTTAGGAGTTTTCTCGTATGCATTAGATGCATCTGGATTATTCATCCAATTATAAGCTAGATAGCCAGTAGCAACCCCAGCTAAAGCTAAGCCTGTAATTGCCATTTGAGTATTACTACAGCTTGTTAATGCTAGTGTAGATATACCAAGTGCTACAAAGAGTTTTGTTGTCTTATTCATCGTTCCATTTATCCATTGATTTGATTAATTCAGCGAATATATCAGACATTAATAGTAGATCTGCTTCTTGGCTTTCATTATTATTAAGATCTTTAATTCCATCTAAAAACTTAATTGATTTAAATTGTAGTTTAGTATTAACAGTCATAGCTAATTGCTCATTCCAGACTATAGCTAATTCAGTGATATATCCACCAGCTTCTACAAATGATTTGATTTGCTCATTTAACATAGCTGATCCTTGACATGAAATATTAGCTACACCGTCACCAATATCACTAGTAAGTTTACATTTGTCTGATATCTCAACATCTAAAGGATTAGCATTGTCTATAAACCAATTAGTAAGTATTTCTGTTTCATCTTTTTGTACTGGTTCAAATCTAGCTTCACATCTTTGTAGTAATTCTAATATATCAGCTATTTGATTATAAGATACGTTATCAATAATTAAATAGTTATTTGTAAGATCTAAATAGCCATAGATCTTTTTAAATTTACTAAATGCTTGGGGTAATAGTCTTTGCTCAGTATCTTCTTTGATTTCAGTTTTTTCTTTTTTACCGACATAACGAGTTTCTTCTAACTCTTCTATATATGCTTGTGCTTCTTGATTAATAATTTGAGCTGGAAGTAGTTTGTCTTGAGTCATTAAACAAAAAGCCGCTAAATGATTAAATCTAAAAAGACAGTTTTCTTCACCTTTAATAAAGGGGTTTATAAATCCTTTAGTTGATCTTTGGGATTTACTACACGGTATAAAAGCCAATTTATTAATTGAATCTTCAAAGATATCAATATTAATATCAGTAATTTTAAATGCAGTTAGGTTTTTAAAAAACATAAATTATTATTTCCAATTTTATATTTTATTATTAAGTTATTATTATTTTTCTTTAAACTGGTCTTCACCAGTTTCTTTTAAGAACTCAAAAGCTTTTATTAATGATTTCTCATGCCATTCTGTAAGCTGATACTGTTTAGCAGATTTACCTATTTTTAATAGTTGATTATGCTCGATTCTTAGTATTTTCTTTTCTAAATCTTTTTGCTGTTCTTTTAACTTTTGTAATTGTTCAGATTGTGTAGTAGCCATTCTGTAATTTCCCATTTTAGTTATATAATTAATGATAACAAATTTATCTATTTTTATAGATATTTTTCAAAACCTTATCAATCTTATTTTGAATTTGAGAATTTCTTCTAGCTATAAAATACGGTTCTGTCGCAAACTGTCAGTATCATGAGTATATAGTATAATTTTATCATAGATTTTATTTCAAAATACAAATGATAGATTTCACAGGTAGGCACTTTACCAAATTATTGATACTTCAAGCAGTCAGATGGTATTTATCATATCCATTGAGTTATAGGCATGTAGAAGAACTAATGAAAGAGCGAGTAATTAAGGTAGACCATAGCACTATCAATCGTTGGGTTATCAAATATTCTAAAGAATTAGAGATAGTCTTTAGTAATAGTTTTAGAAAATATGGTAGCTATATAAGCTGGAAGATGGATGAAACCTACCTTAAGCTTAAAGGTAAAGATGTTTATTTATACAGAGCTATAGATAAACACGGAGATACTTTAGAGTTTATGGTTAGTGAAAAAAGAGATGAAAAAGCTTCGCGTAAATTCTTTAAGAAAACTATTGGTAAACATGGTTTACCAGATAAATTAAATGTAGATAAATCAGGAGCCAATGAAGCTGCTTTATTAACTATCAATATTTTTCTATTCTTGCTTGGTATATGGTTAACCTATGGTATAGAGATTAGACAAAACAAATATCTAAATAATTTGATAGAGCAAGATCATAGAAGTATCAAAAGATTGATACGCCCCATGATGGGTTTTAAATCTTGGGATTCTATGGATTCTACTATAGCTGGTTATGAATTAGTAAATATGATTAAAAAAGGTCAGCATATTTACGCTGAAAATATGACTGTTTGGGATCAATTTTATAGCATAGCTGGATAACTGTATCTAGAGGATAATTATTTTATAAAAATTGTGACTATACTGGCAGTTTGCGACAGAACCTATATTATTAGTAGTTACCATGTCATTTATCTTTGTTATTATAGATGATATTTCTTTAGTTTAGTAAAATAAGATATCATTGATAGTCTAAGTGGAAAAATATTAAGATATGAACTCTAGATTTATTGGTTCAGTTTTCCTTATAGTTGGTACAACTATTGGTGCTGGAATGTTATCGTTGCCTTTAGTTGTAGCAGCATGCGGCTTTATGACTGCGGCTATACTCTTAGTTTTATCATGGAGTATTATGTACATTACGGCCTTAAAACTGTTAAATGTTTGTACAGAATATCCTTTAGGTGCAAATTTTACAACAATGATGTCATCAAGAGCACCAAAGCTATATACATTTTTTTTTAGCATTATTTATTTGCTATTATTATATTCTTTACTATCAGCTTATACTACCCAAGGCTCTTCACTTATATCTACAATAGGTGGTGTAAATGAGCCAAGTAAATCGCAAATTGGAATATCAGCAATTGTTTTTATACTAATATTTGCAGCATTAATGTTTAGCTATAAATTAAGTGATTATACAAATAGAATTTTTGTTACCTTAAAACTAGTGTTTTTTATAGTAGCTACGGTAATTATGTTATTTTATATAAATAAATACTATTTAAATGATATGCCGTCAGGTGCTTCAGCACTTATATTTGCTTGGCCAACTCTTTTGCCAGCGTTTGGTTTTCATAATATTATTCCTGTTATTTATGAATATCAAAAAGGTGATATTAAGAATATTAAGAGAAGTATACTTATAGGTAGTATAAGTGTTTTAATTATTTATATAGTGTGGGTGTTCTTATCTTTAGGAGTCCTTCCTCAACACGGATTATTTAGTTATCATGTACTATTTTTGTCAGGAGATGATACGCCAAGTGGTTTAGTAGAAGAGATTAAAGCAATATCAGAGTCAAATGCATTGGGGGTCACACTAAACTTATTCATTCATATTGCGGTGATAACATCTTTCATAGGTGTTGGTATATCCATGATGCATTATATCCGTGATCTATTTATTAGATATAATAAACACGTACATAGTTTAGTTGTAGCTTTGATATGCTTTATTCCTCCATTAATCTTTACAGTATTTTATCCAAGAGGGTTTATCTTAGCATTACAGTATGCAGCAATATTTGCGGTTATAATATTTGTTTATACTCCAACATTTCTTAGTGCTAGAAAAGATCTTAAAGTGAATTTTTCACATATATATGCTGTATCAATGGGGAGTGCAGTGATTCTTTTTGAGATCTTTAATTTATGTTTTGATACTAATCCTTATGTAGGCTAGTTTTGGCTAAAAACTTTATTTACACCATAAGGGGATGGCGCATCGCTAATATTAGCAAGAGTGGTGTGAATAAGCATGCAAAAATGACCCCTTTTAGGGGTAAATTAGCACAGAAAAATGCCCCCCCTGAGGTGTAAACTACCCTACATTTTTTATAAATATAGGGCTTAAATTAAGGTGATAAAAATGGATAAAAAAACAGCCATTTTAGTAATGCGTCGTGAAGGCAATTCAATAAGTTAAATATGTACTAGCCTGAATGTGTCAAAGAACACAGTCAGAAAAATTATCCGAGAAAAAGATGTTGAGTATATTCCTAAACAATAAACTGGGTTCTGTCGCAAACTGCCAGTATAGTCACAATTTTTATAAAATAATTATCCTCTAGATACAGTTATCCAGCTATGCTATAAAATTGATCCCAAACAGTCATATTTTCAGCGTAAATATGCTGACTTTTTTTAATCATATTTACTAATTCATAACCAGCTATAGTAGAATCCATAGAATCCCAAGATTTAAAACCCATCATGGGGCGTATCAATCTTTTGATACTTCTATGATCTTGCTCTATCAAATTATTTAGATATTTGTTTTGTCTAATCTCTATACCATAGGTTAACCATATACCAAGCAAGAATAGAAAGATATTGATAGTTAATAAAGCAGCTTCATTGGCTCCTGATTTATCTACATTTAATTTATCTGGTAAACCATGTTTACCAATAGTTTTCTTAAAGAATTTACGCGCAGCTTTTTCATCTCTTTTTTCACTAACCATAAACTCTAAAGTATCTCCGTGTTTATCTATAGCTCTGTATAAATAAACATCTTTACCTTTAAGCTTAAGGTAGGTTTCATCCATCTTCCAGCTTATATAGCTACCATATTTTCTAAAACTATTACTAAAGACTATCTCTAATTCTTTAGAATATTTGATAACCCAACGATTGATAGTGCTATGGTCTACCTTAATTACTCGCTCTTTCATTAGTTCTTCTACATGCCTATAACTCAATGGATATGATAAATACCATCTGACTGCTTGAAGTATCAATAATTTGGTAAAGTGCCTACCTGTGAAATCTATCATTTGTATTTTGAAATAAAATCTATGATAAAATTATACTATATACTCATGATACTGGCAGTTTACGACAGAACCCCAAAATTCGGTGCCTATAGGAGTCAATTTTCAATGCCTATTGACAGCATCTGATTTTTTATATTTTTGAATTATAAGAAATTTGGATTTTTCAGCATTTTTTACGCAATATCGAAATAGCTATTCATCAAGAGCCTCAATAAGTATTTTAGTGAAATCCCTTAACATCAAAAATATATATTACATACAGTCATAATATTGAGTAATTAAAACTACTTGATATAGTTAGTGAGTCCATGTATGTCTCTCAACAAGAGTAACATAAGTTATTTTTCACCAATTATTAAAGAAATTTTTTCTTTGATATTCTTACTCTTATTAACAGTATTTATGTATATACATTCTTTATGTAATATTTTGAACCCTGATGATTCCAAGGCTTGATAGTTATGATTATCACAATTACCAAATGCTATAAGTATTTTTTGATTTTTATATATTAAATTATAGTTTCTTAAAAAGATTGGTTTACTTTTAGAAAATGCTGCCAAATAATATTCTTCATAACCCCCAACATACAAAATTGGTTCTTGATAATACTTACTCCAAAATACATCTGCTTTTTTAGCTATATCATTACCTACATTTTCAGAAATAATATTACTATTAAAATATTTAACTAAATTATAAGATGCAAAAATCACAAACTGTAAAGTTACCAATATAAAAATAAGTTTTTTAAAATTTATACTTTCTACTATTTTTAAATTAAATAATTTATAAATGGCAGGAATAAATAAGGCCATTAAAGGTAATACCCAACCATCTGGAAGCTTGCCATAAAAACTTTGTAATAATGAAACAAATACTAATGGATATAGCCATACAGCTACTAAAGGGTGTGTAATATTATAAATAAAGCTTTTATTATTACTAGTTATTTTTTTAAATCTAATAAAAATGTATATTATTACAATAGGAGCTGCTGAGTAAATGAAAGGCAGTATATTATAAAACTGCCCTATAAAGAAATTAACAAGTAAGCTATAGTGATGAGAATTCCCTGATGAATTAGCTTCTTTAAATATCCATAATATAGGAGTATAATTTTGTTTAATTATACCTAATATTGCTGGTATTATTGCTATACAAAATACAATTGCCGCGGTAATTAATTTAGAAAGATACTCTTTTTTAAAGTAAAAAATAATATATATAAACATTATTCCTGAAAGTAATAATATTTCAAATTTAGCATATACACCTAAAGCAGTAAACACTGCTAACATTAACCAATTCTTATAGCTATTATCATCAAATATAAGAATAAAATAATATGATGTAATAACCCAAAAAGGTAAAAGTATTAAATTCTGATTATACATTAAGAAATACTGTAATATATAATATGCACCAAATGTTGAAATTATCGTTATAAAGGTAGCGTCTTTCTTTGAAAAAAATCTTTTACAAATCTTATAGGTGTAAATTAAAGAAACTAATACGCATACACCACTAGATAAAACATCTGCTAAAATAGCATCGTCACCTGTTATAACTGATAAAATTTTTAATAGAAAGGCTCCTAATCCTGGATGCTTATCATACATTATACTAAGAGAATTCGACCATGCTAAATTTTCAGCTGCATTTCCAGCTATTGCATATCTATTATAAAATAATGCTGTTAATCCCACCCATATAAATAAGTATAAAAACAAATATACTATTAAATATTTATTTATGTTCTTTTTTTTTAGAATATGCCACATAATAAACTATCCCAACCATAATAATTTTATTTATTATGACCTAAATTAATTATTAAAACTAGTATTATACCTGTTATTCTCAGTGAGAGCAATATTTTATTTACTGATCATACCCTCCTATTTGGGACACTTAGGTGTTAAGAAAAGGAGACAAGATGAGATATACAAAAGAGTTTAAAGATGAAGCTGTTAAATTATGTTTACAACCAGATGCAAATAGACGATAAATAGCAGATAATTTAGGGGTTAAATATAAAACCATTTGCAGTTGGATATCCAAAGCCATGTCAAACCCTCAGAAAGAAATAAAGATAGATTATAAAACGCAGTACCAGCAACTATCTTTTGAAAATACTGATTTGAAGAAAAAACTCAAACAGGCAGAAACAGAGCGTGAAATACTAAAAAAGTCAGCAGCGTACTTTGCAAAGCAAAATCTGTAAGGTACGCCTTTATTAAGGAGCATTATAAAGTTATGCCAGTAACAACACTATGTAAATCTTTGAATGTGAGCACATCTTCATATTACAGATGGATTCATAAACCTATAGGTAAAAGGTATAATGTTCCCAGAAAAAGCTACTGATTTTAGAAAGATTTTTATTCCTAGATGTTAAACTTAACTAGATAAATTAGGAAATAGATAAATGAGTAAAAAAAGAGTAACGTATACAGCTGATTTTAAAGCTAAAGTAATTATAGAATTGCTAGAAGGCGATATGACAGTTAATGAGATAGCAAGTAAGTATGATTTACTTCCTAAAAACGTGCATAATTGGAAGCAGCAATTTTTATCTAATGCTTGCTTAGCATTTGATAAAAGCTCTGTTGTTAAGGAGTATAAGCAGGAAATAGATGAGCTTAGAAAAGATAAAGATGCAACAAGTAAAGAACTAGTCGAGGTAATAGTAGAGAGGGATTTTTTAATGGGAAAGCTAAAAAGCTTGGTATCATCAAATGATAGAGTAAACTCTGTAGATACTAAGCTAGAATTATCTTTAAATAATCAGCTTAAACTATTATCTGTATCTAAGAGTGTGTACTATTATACACCAATATCAAAATTTAGTAGTAATGATGATATTAAACTATTAAATGCAATAGATTTGATACATACTAAACATCCATATTATGGTACGAGAAGTCTAGTAAAGTTGCTAAATAGATTAGGATTTCTAGTTGGAAGGAAGCTAATCAAAAGTGCTATGGAATTCATGGGTATTAAGGCATTGTATCCTAAAAAAAAGACAACTGTCATTAATAAGCAACACAAGAAATATCCATACTTACTTAATGTATTTAAAAATGAGACGAATCAGGTTGTTATAGATAAAGCTAATAAGGTATGGAGTGCTGATATCACGTATATTAGACTAGAATGTGGGTATGCATATTTAGCAGCCATAATAGATTGGCATAGCAAGAAAACACTAGCTTGGAAGATTTCTAATACTATGGATACACATCTAACAACTAGTGTGTTAAAAGAAGCGTTATTTAAATATGGTAAACCTGATATCTTTAACTCTAATCAAGGAACTCAATATACAGCAAAAGAGCATATTAAAATATTATCTGATAATAAAATAAATATATCTATGGATGCTAAAGGAAGATCTATAGATAATATTGCAATTGAGAGATTTTGGAGAACACTGAAATATGAAAATGTTTATCCGGCATCATATATAACTATGAAAGAGGCTAAAGTAGGTATCAAAGAATATATTGATATTTACAACAATGAAAGACTACATTCTAGTATTGGATATATGACTCCTGATGAAGTATATTCTGGTATTTTAGATGCTGCATAAAAGCAAGGAATAAAAATATTTTATAAAGTGGTATTGAATAACAGGGACAGTTTACTAGAGAAGAAGCTAAACTATCAATATTTGAATATATTGAAGCTTACTATAATACAAAAAGGAGACATTCTACAATAAATTATATGACTCCATATCAATTTGAATATATAATGGAAAATGAAGTAGTAAACTGTCCCAAATTGACGGGGTAGATCATTCATTGATGAATTTAGTCTCTGATTTATTTCTAAATTTAGTCCAAAGATTGAATTGTCCTTTTTTAAACATCCTCATCCATTCATAACCAATAAGTGTAGCATTAGCTGATTTCATGGTTTTAAAACCATGACAATTTTTTTAATTTTTTTGTCATAGTAATTTTAAGAAGTATCTTTTTTTGATATTTGATGATTTATGTTATAATGTTATAACAATATTAAAGGAGATTAAAGTTATGAGTATTGAAGTATCAAAAAGAGAATTTGTTCATAATGTATCTAAGTATGTCTCATTGGTAAAAGACACGTCAGATAAAATTATTGTTACCAATAGAGGAAAGGGTGAGTGCATTTTATCAGCAGTTAGCTCACAAAAAAAAGCTAGAAAAGAAGCTTTAGCAAAAATAAGAAATAAATTTAAAGATAAACTGAAATGTGACAATATTACAGAGACAGTGTTACCAGAAATGAATTTATAATTATGTTGAGAAAGCCTGTTGTTTTAGATACATGTGCTATAGCATATCTTTTTCTATCTGGTGAACTAGATACTAAGCATCAGGTAAGCAAAGAGTTATTATCCTATATAGAAGATAATGGAGCTATTATTCTTTCAATATCATTTGCTGAGCTAGAATGTTTAATAAGGAAAAACTATAACTCATTATCATCTAAGAATGTGGATGAGCTATACAAAGAATTATCTAAAGCTTTTGATATTGTTGATATAGATACAGATTTATGGTTAGAGGCTGTTAGGTTAGAATGGGAGCATAAAGATCCAGCAGATAGATTAATCGTAGCATATGCTAAGTATTATAACTATCCTGTAGCTACATCAGATCTTAAGATTAAAAGTTACTACGATAATACGATTATATGAAGTGTCGCAAAGACTAATAGAAGGTGACAAGGAATAATTTGTGCAGTTAGATTTGTTCACACATGAAGAGGTTAAGTTAAAGCCTCGAAGAAATCCAGGTAGACCGTCAAAGATAACAGAAGAAAAAGTCTTTGCTGTTATGAATGATATTAACAAACAATCTAGCAATAAGAAATTAACTAACAAAATAATTATCCAAAAGCATAATATTTCAGAACGCACATTCTATCGCATTAAATCTGGTGATAAAAAATACTTAGAGCAATTTAATTTAGCAGTTCAAAAAGAATCAGAAGAATTTTCTTTAATCTTATCTGAATAATTGTTACAGCAAGGTATTAATAATGGAGACATCAAAGCTATCAAATAATGCTATATTAATTTCAAGTCAGAACACTTTACTATATGATCTTTTAGTTTCAAATCGGGGTTTTTAATATTTTTGTAATAGAAACATCTTTGAAAATCATGCTGTTTACTTGTAATTATTTTTGCATATCCTTTCGGAATTGCTTGACCATCCTTTAAAGTTTTTGGTTTTTCGCTGAAATATACTATATCAAGTACATTAACACTACCAAGCTTAACAGCAGTAACTCTTGAATATCTTTCAGCTTTACTCCAAGCAGTTCTATTTACTTTAGGGTATTGAGGTGTCATATTAGCCATAGAGAAAGTAGCTTTTTGTGCTGATTTATCATAATTAAAAGCTCCATTAGGGGCTAAATGACCTCTATCAAAACCTGTCTTTTTATATGAATAAGGACTCATTCTACATTTTACTGGAAGTCGTGAGTCTGCATGGAATTTAACTCTACTTCTACTTAGTTTTTTCTTATACATGTCTGCTTTTGTAATATTATAGTCAACAGCTAAAGCTGACTTATAATTATAGTCAAAACATATATCCATATACTTATTATGTAATACTTGACTACATTTGAAGTTAGATAAAACAAGCCTATTATTTATATCAGCATATAACAAAGTAATAGGTGCGCAGGTTAACAGTATTAATAAATATATTTTAGATTTCATAATTTCTCTTAATTATATGGTTATGTTTTTTGTTAGTCTTTTTATTCTTAAAAGCTGTTAGTAGCTAGTAACTATTTTGTTTTAAATTAATGGCGTTCCCGAGATGATTCGAACATCCGACCTGTCGCTTAGGAGGCGACCGCTCTATCCTACTGAGCTACGGGAACATAATCTATAAACTATTCTTATTTTTACTTGTAGCATCAAAATTAAAAGCGATAACAGGAATCATGTTCATATCATCAGCATTTAGTTCAGTTGCATATCTACATTTATCTTTACCAAATTTATTAGCAATAGCATCTTTAACGGCATCAATCCTACTTGATTTACTATCTGATGTTGCAAACATATCAATCTGTCCTTTATCTTTATCATATAGTTTATCGCATGCTAAACCTACTTTATATAAAGGTTCACCTTTCCATAGCTTTAAATGTTCAATTATTGACTTATTGAAATTTGTATCTGAGCTAGTGTTATGTTCAAAATTATATACTTTTTTAATACAGTGTCTTTGTGCTTGTAGGAATATAGCTACTCGAGGAGTAACAAAATCTTGTGACCTTAGTCTTCTAGTTAATCGATGAGCTAATTGATGTAGCACTCCTTCTATCTGATTTCTATTTGTTGTCTTTGGAGGTAATACTTTACTATGACCAATAGATTTAGGTTTTTGATATTTTGTGTTAACTGGTACTGGATCATGACCAAGGCAAGCTGATTGTAGCCTAGCTCCAGTATCTCCACGAATACTAGATAATAGATTTTTAGGAGCATGTTCTAAATCACCACATTTATAGTATCCTTTTGAATTTAGATAATTAACAAGGCTTGGTCCAATACCACACATTTTAGCTAAGTCATGATTAGCAATATAGTCTTTAATTTGATGAGGTGGAACTATTGTAGTTTTACCTTTATTTAATCCAGAACAGAATTTAGCTGTAAGTTTACCTTCACTAATACCAATAGAGCAGACAATACCTCCACTTATTTCAAAAACTGTTTTTCTAATTGTGAATAAGCATGCAAAAATGCCCCCTTTTAGGGGCAAATAAGCACAGAAAAATGCCCCCCTGAGGTGGTAAACTACCCTACATTTTTTATAAATATAGGGCTTAAATTAAGGTGATAAAAATGGATAAAAAAACAGCCATTTTAGTAATGCGTCGTGAAGGCAATTCAATAAGTGAAATATGTACTAGCCTGAATGTGTCAAAGAACACAGTCAGAAAAATTATCCGAGAAAAAGATGTTGAGTATATTCCTAAACAATATCAACGTAAAGTGACTTTTTACCCAAAGTTACAAGACTATATCAAGATACTTGAAGAAATGCTTGCACATGATTTGAAGCTAGAAAAGAAATCTCAGAGAAGTACTCGTAAATATCATAACCAGTTAGAAGCTCTAGGCTATACAGGCTCTTATGATTCTGTAAGAAAGGTATGTTAAGAAATACTACGAAAAACACACTGCTCAACTAAAGGATAGCTTTATACCACTATACTTTGACCCTGATGAAGCTTACCAATTTGATTGGAGTGAAGAAACTGTAGAGTTAGGTGTAAAGATAACTAAAATAAAATTAGCTCATTTTAAATTGTCTTATAGCAGGATGTTTTTTGTGATTGCATACCTAAGAGAAAGTCAAGAAATGCTGTTTGATGCACATGATAAGGCTTTTGAGTTCTTTGGTGGAGTAACTCAAAGAGGTATCTATGATAATATGAAAACAGCAGTAGATAAAGTGTTTGTGAGCAAATCCAACCGTAAGTTCAATCAAAACTTCTTATGTATGTTAAAGCATTATGTTATAGAGCCCACAGCATGTAACCCAGCTTCAGGATGGGAAAAAGGACAAGTAGAAAACCAAGTTGATAATATCAGAGATTGGCTATTCAAGCCAAGGTTGAAATTTGATACATTGGAGGAGCTTAATAGACATTTACAACAAAGAGTATTAGATATATCTAAACAACGCAAACATACAGAAATAAGAGATAAAACTATTTATGATGTGTTTAGACAAGAAAAAAGCTTATTGCGAGACTTTAGTTCCCCCTTTAATGGGTATAAAGAAATTACACGCAAGGTAGATAAGACCTGTTTGGTTAGCTACGATAGTAATAGATATAGTGTCGCTTGTGAATATGCTAATAGATCTGTAGATGTTAGAGCTTATCCAAGCAAAATAAGAATTTTCTGTAATGGTAACAAGATTGCTACACATGATATATGTTTAGATAGAAATAAAAGGATACTTAACCCATATCATTATCTAAACCTTTTGGAAAGAAAGCCAGGAGCGTTGAGAAATGGAGAACCTTTTAAAGATTGGGTTTTACCTAAAAGTATTTTAAAAGTTAAAGATCTTCTGATGTCTAAGAACGGTGGAGATAGGCAAGCTGTTGAGGTTCTATTATCTTTGAGAGATTATGGCATTGAGGCTGTTGAAATAGCATGTGACTTAGATATTGGTAGTAATGTTATAAATTCTCAGCATATTATAAACTCAATAATACGTTTAAAATGTGAGAAAGGTGCACCTATAGTTGATGTTGATGATAGTCTAAAGCTTAAGAATCCACCAATAGCTAACTGTAATAATTATAATCAATTATTAGGAGGTCTATAAATATGATAGAACTTCAAGAGTATTTAAAAAAGTTACATCTAAGTACAGTTTTAGATGGTCTTAAAGAGATTGATAAGGATGATACTCAATATTATAAGTGGTTAGAGGAGCAACTTGAGAAAGAGGTCAGTTATAGAGCTGTTAAATCAATTAATAATCAAATTAAATTGGCTAAGTTCCCTACAGCTAAATCTTTGGATGAATTTGATTTTGATAAGAGTGTAATCAACAAAGAGCTTGTTATAGGCTTACAAAGCACAGGTTTGGTAGATAGTAAGCGTAACATTATTTTAGTTGGTGGTTACTGGCACTGGTAAGACTCATACAGCTATAGCCATTGCTAGAGAAATAGTCAAATTAGGTAGGAAAGCAAGATTTCACAATATCGTTGATTTGGTTAACCAATTAGAGCAGCAGAAGTTAAACAATAACTCGGGAAAGCTTGCGGAAAAGTTAAAATCAATGGATGTGATTGTTTTAGATGAATTGGGCTATTTACCTTTCTCAAAGTCTGAAGGAGCTTTATTATTCCACCTTCTGAGTAAGTTACATGAAAATGTATCTTTGATTATAACTTCAAATTTATCTTTTGGAGAATGGACACAGATTTTTAGTGATAAGAAGATGACTTCAGCTATGCTAGATCGTTTAACTTTTAACTATGAAATTATTGAAACTGGCAATGATAGTTTTAGACTTAAAAATAGGAAATAAAACAGATGATTTTGACTGACTAAAAATCAGTCATTTTAGGTCCTCTAGGGGGTCAAAAATTCGGTGCCTATCGGGGTCAATTTTCAATGCCTATTGACATCAAGCATCACCAGAGAGTCTTTTCTACGCTTTTATGGGAGGAATAGTTTTTAATTTAGCCAATATATTGCTTGTTCCTGCTATTGATATAGCTGGGATGTCTGTGGCATTTCCTTTAGCTATAGGTTTAGCTTTGGTTATAGGAGTTATTACAAACTATATAGCAACACCTTTGGGTCAACCTATGGTATTGTTTTTTAGGAGTCTTAAGTGTACTTGCAGCAATTATTATTGATGCGATTATATATAAGCGTATTTCCGATAATAAAAACAAAAATATGCTAAAAGGCTTCATAGTTTCCATAATATCAGGTATTCTAATGGGCTTTTTCTACCCTTTAGTTATAAAATAAATATCTAGTAATTTTGTTACTCCTCAAGCTGGCTTGATGACACCTTATACAGCTAGTTTTATATTTGCATTGGGAATTTTTATATCAAATTTTGTAATTAATGGTTGGATGATTAAGTTTCCTATTTCTGGTAAAAAACTTAAATTTAAAGATTACTTCTCACAAGGTACCCCTTGGTTACATATTATAGGTATTTTAGGTGGAGTAATTTGGGGCGTAGGATCTTGTTTGAATTTTATAGCTTCTGGTATTGCTGGACCTTCTATTTCTTACGGCTTAGGTCAGGGAGCAACAATGGTAGCCGCTTTTTGGAGGGTATTTATTTGGAAAGAGTTTGCCAAAGCCCCAAAAGGTACAAATAAGCTGATAATTTTAATGTTTATAACATATTTATTAGGATTAACACTTATTGTTTTAGCTAAAAATATTTAATAATAAAACTTGGGTTATTAAAAATTAAAAACTTCTAAATACATTAATAACTCTACCAATAATTTCAGCTTCAGAAGGTTGTTTTATTTCATTATTATTTTGAAAATCTGAATTAAGAGGCATTAGGTATAGTTTTCCATCTTCTATATATACAAGCTTAACAGTAGCCCCATCAGAGTTTTTAGCAACTATAACTTTTCCAACTAGATTCATTATATTTATATCATTAGGATCAACAATAATAGTTTCTCCCTCCTCTAGAGAATATTTGGCATATTTTTTATCAAGCTTTTGTTTATCATTATAGTCATAGTTCATGCTACTACCTTTAACTTCTAATAAGAAACCATTTTTAGGTATCATGTTAAATGGTAAATTCACATACCTTATAGGGTCTATTTCATAGGATGATTGAGTAAATTCCCCAGCTTGAACATATGATAATACGGGTACTCTAATAGACATACTACTAGTCGTGCTTGACTCGTCTATGTCTAAAATTTTCATTACCTCTAAATGTGTATCATATGCTGGAGAGTTAATACCTGCGACCCAATGTTTAATAGTTCTCTCACTTTTACCTAATATTTCGGCAAGTTCTTTTTGCTTCATTCCTATTTTTTTAAGAGTAGGTTTTAGATCTTTAGAATATTTAAACATAAACTATAACGCATTTTGGATTTTATATAATTATAAGATTTTTATTTAAAGCAATCAATAAAATAATTAAAAATAAGTGTATTTTATCTTCACTTTAGTGAAAAATATGATATATTTTAAAATGTAAGGTGAAAAAATAAGGCACTAAATAGAATAAAGAAAGCAAACATAAATTATTCAAAAGCTTTTTATAAATTTATTTTTCTAGGCTTAAAGAGTAATTTATAAAAGAGGAGTTACTTATGCGCAGATATTGTATAATTCAAGAGAATAATAAAGTAAAAAAATTGTTATCAATAATAAAAACTCATTATAAAGCAGAGTATGGAGATTCTTTAATACAAGAAGTTAATCTTAGTCATGTTATTAACAAAGTATATAATAATAATATAAAAAAACTGGTCAAAGATCTTTGGCAAGATTTAGAGCTTAAATTAGGATATGAAATAAGGTTACTAGAAGTTAATAGTAAAGTTAGTATTCTTCATAAACTTAATAGAAGAGCTAAAGACTTGTGCTTTATAGTAAAGATTAGAGCAGATATAACATCGGAAGGTATTTTCGATTCCATATATAATGCTTCTGATTTCAAAGTAAAACTAAGAGCAATAAAAGTATAGTTTATTTTCAAATTATTTATTAACTAAAAAAACACTCACAAAGCTTTTACCCTGAATATCATCTCCAGTATTAGATGTATTTTTTGTATTATCTATCTTTATATAGTTATCTAAGGATGCAGAGTATATTTTAATTTTTGGTAATTTATTTATTACATTAGTAATCAAAGGATTTTATAATACCCCATGAAATTTTAACAACAATTTTGAGAATTTAGTTCCTAAAGTAGCTAAACTATAAATGAGCAATTTAGGATAAATGTAAATGAGTAATAAGAGAAAAATATATACCGTTGAATTTAAGACTAAAGTTGTCTTGGAAGTATTGGGGAAAGATCAAACAATCACACAGTTATCAGTAAAATATAATATTACGCCCAAAAACATAAATAATTGAAAAACAGCCTTTTTAGAAAATGCTGAGTTGGCAATGGATCCATCCAAATCAGTATCACAATATAAAAAAGACAATGCAAAGCTTCAAACCAAGATAGATCAGTATTCTAAGAAGGTTGGACAACTAACAATTGAGAAGGAATTTCTTGAGGGAAAGCTCGTAAGCTTGGGATTATCTGATAGAAAAGCGATGATTGATCCTAAGCATAAATTATCTGTTGTAAAACAAAGTTTCTTATTAGAAGTTTCTAGAGCTGGTTTATATTACAAGCCTGTGGTTAACGAACATAAAGAAGAAGTAAAAGCAAAGCTTATACAGATACATGAGGAGATTCCCTGCTACGGCTATATAAAAGCTCATAAGCAATTAATAGAAGATGGGTTTAGCATCTGTGAGAACACAGTACAAAAGTATCGTAAAGAGTTAGGCATCAAAGCTATATTGGCGGTGAAAAAACCAAACTTAAACTTATCTGAACCTAACAAAGAGCATGCTATTTATAGTTACAAACTAAAAGGTTTAAGCATATTGAGACCTAATCAAGTTTGGTCTACAGATATTACATATATTAAGACTGATGCTGGCACAGTTTATATGGCAGCTATTATTGATTGGTACTCTAAGGCTGTACTAAGTTGGGAGATATCCAACACTATGGATAGTAGTTTAGTTATGAAAGTTTTAAATGAAGCTCTGTATAAATATGGAGTACCAGAAATATTTAACACTGATCAAGGTAGCCAGTACACATCTAACATTCATATCCAAACATTATTGGATAAAAAAATTACTATATCTATGGATGGTAAAGGTAGAGCAACTGATAACATTTGCATCGAAAGATTTTGGAGAAGTGCTAAATGTGAGAGATTTTATTTAAATCAATATCCTGGCATTGTTGAACTAAGAAACGATGTGGATGATTATATAGATTTTTATAATAATAGAAGATTTCATGAGTCTATCAATTATAAAAAACCTATGGAATTTTATTACGATAACTTATTGGAAAAACGGGCGGCTTAGATGGGAACTAAATAATTGAAAATATTGTTTAATTTATTGGGGTAGTATAATTATCTATAATTCAGGTCGCAAACGCAATTTGCATTTCTTGACTCCTATACCTACAAAAATTCAGATGGAGTCCTTGACATTTAAAAAGATACCTAATATCATTAAATAATTATTTACTTTTATTTTATGTCGCATGAGATGTGAATTAATGCCACTTCTAACTGATGAGAAATTGCTAAATTCTTGCTTTAATGATGTTAAAGCAAAAAGAAAGAATCTCATTATATCAGTGAGTGATCCTCTATACTTAAAAAATGGAATAAACGACTGGATCAAACTTCTCATCAACTAATAAACTTAAAGGTGACCTGAATGTTACTTCTGCAACAACAACTAAAACGACTGGATCAATATATCAAACTTCGAGAATCTGAACGCCGTACAGTCTTCGGACACAGTAAGGCCTCTAAACTCGCAGCCGCTAAGTCTGCACGTGCTTGGCTGACAGGTGACCTTGATCTGATCCCAGTCAAACACCGAACCGCTCTTGCTCAAGGCAGACTTGGTAGTATATTTGAAACCTTTTGTAAATACTCGCAGGATCGGAAAACCTGCTTAACCTTGCCGTCTACTGATCCTCGTGTGAAACGAGCGGGCTTCCTCAATTTAATACATTTTGTCTGGCTCGGCAAACCAATTTACGACTTCAATCCTCAGTTATTCAAAAATTTACAACTTTACGCCACTATCTCGGACATGCCCGTGATCTTGTGGGTGGACAAAGTTCAAGCCACCATACGGCAACCATTAATAAATACCACGAGTCGGCTGAATTTAATCGAGCACCCCTCGCAAGCTGATGTTGGGTGCATAAACATTATAGACTTGAAATTAATTGACGAAGAACTATCTAACCTAGTACCTGATCTGAGTTCGATAGAAGATTATAACTTTTTTAAAGGCTACCGTTTGTTTGACGCACAGCTGCCCCGTTTTGAAAAAGCCGACCAAATTATTAGACGTGTTCGACACACTATTAATACTAACTCAGACATGGCCCACCGCTTTCGACATCTCGATGTGAGAACCACTTCTAACAAACAAAATTATGCTATAGCTAGTGACTACTATCGAATCTTGATAGTATATCTCTTTGGCGGAATGTATCAAGACTGTGACAACGGTGTCGTTGCCCCGAATAATTCTGTACAACACGCCAGACTTAAACGCTGTAACATCCTGGGAAACACTCTATATAACTCTAAATCGTTCGGGAATAGTTGTTTCGCATCATTGCGGCGTAATAAAGCCCTGCTTTATTACATGGTCTTTATGATTTATGACATCTCACCATTAATCAACATATCTGGTGAATCTTGGAGTGACTTGAGTCCTATTCGTCGAAAATTCCAGACCCGTGCGGAATACAACGCGGCGGTCCAGGAAGAGTTACGCGACGTACAGAGCGACATAGCACGCACTCCCCTTGAAAAACGTAATGGAGAGCTGTGGGAACGCAAACTTCAAACGTTCAATGACGACTGTGAAACCGTTCGGCGCGATGTCGCTGCCGGGCGAATCGCTAAGGCAGATGAAGAATACGGGTGGGATGTAACGAACGAAGAACGATTCAATATGGTTCATTCTTTGAACTCTGCCAGCGACACGTTCGAACGAGTTCAAAGACAACAAATCCCATCCGTCCTACCTGGTTTCACAGCTCAGCATGAAACTCGTAATCTCCTAGAACGTGATTTCAAAAATCCCGCCGGGTTCACCTATGATAAATTTAACAATATCAATCTCTCTTCACCTAAATTTGATGTGACGATGCAAAGAGGTCCGGTACTTTTAACTCTTTTGTGCATGGCTCTTGAAGATCAAGGGGACAATTTGGAACTCGCTGAATTTCCTTTCTTCTCACGATTCCGCGTCGGTACAGACCACGCGTGGATGTAAATAGTTAAAACTTAAACTACCGATTTACCTCATCTTTCGTGCTTTTGACTCTCTGATAGAACACGATCCTTCGGGACCGTATGTTTCTAGATTTTCCATTATATCTTCACTGTGCCTCGGCTTCATATAATATATTGTCAGTAATTCTCAGTCAGAATTGTAGTGGGTTTAAACCAATAATATTATTGTATTAGTTTCGCACTATTTTTTGTATTTTAGTTCCAAAAATCATTAGACCTGTTTCTGAATAAAGATATTTTTGTCAAAGATTCATGAAATCAGCTAAAATATACAAATACTAGAAAAGCACTATATATCTTAATGCTAGACATAGAAAAAATTTTGACAGATGAAAGAATATGTAGGGCCTTAACAGGACAAAGCATCTCATTGATATATAATCTACTACCTATGTTTGAAGAAGCATTAATATCATTTAAATCTAATAAGAAAGATAGAAAGCGAGCTATTGGAGGAGGACAAGAAGGTAAATTACCAACTACCAAAGCAAAGTTAATTTTCATACTAATTTATTTAAAAGTATATCCGACATATGACCTATTTAGGGTATTAACAAATCGTAGTATAAGCAAATGTTATGAATCAGTAAAGCAGCTATTACCCATATTAGAACAGGCATTAGGTAAGTCATATGTTTTGCATAAAAGAAAAATTAAGTGATTAAGTGAGTTTTACAGTGGCTTTGGAAATATTAAAGATATTTTTATCGATGGAGATGAGCGACCAGTTCAAAAACCTAAGAATACTAAAAAGCAAAGAAATCTATATTCAGGTAAGAAGAAAAGTCATACTAGAAAAAATATAGTTGCTTGTGATCATAGTAGAAAGATCTTATTTTTATCTCCTACTAAATCAGGAAAAAGACATGATAAAAAATGATCATACCCTCCTATTTGGGACACTTAGGTGTTAAGAAAAGGAGACAAGATGAGATATACAAAAGAGTTTAAAGATGAAGCTGTTAAATTATGTTTACAACCAGATGCAAATAGACGAGAAATAGCAGATAATTTAGGGGTTAAATATAAAACCATTTGCAGTTGGATATCCAAAGCCATGTCAAACCCTCAGAAAGAAATAAAGATAGATTATAAAACGCAGTACCAGCAACTATCTTTTGAAAATACTGATTTGAAGAAAAAACTCAAACAGGCAGAAACAGAGCGTGAAATACTAAAAAAGTCAGCAGCGTACTTTGCAAAGCAAAATCTGTAAGGTACGCCTTTATTAAGGAGCATTATAAAGTTATGCCAGTAACAACACTATGTAAATCTTTGAATGTGAGCACATCTTCATATTACAGATGGATTCATAAACCTATAGGTAAAAGGCAATATAATGATGCTGAACTAGATGATGCTATTTTAATGAACATAAATCTAGATATGGAAGTGTTAGGATATACAAAGAGCTTAAAGATATGGGTTGGAAAGTTACTCAACCTAGAGTATCTAAACGTATGAAATTACTTGGTTTACATGCTAAAGCGGCTCGTAAGCATAAGAAAACTACAGATTCTAACCACAACAAACATGTTTATGATAATTTATTAGAACAAAACTTCACTGCTTTATCTGTAAATCATAGGTGGGTTACAGATATAACTTATGTACCTACACAAGAGGGGAGGCTGTATCTTTGTGTGATTATAGATTTATTCTCAAGATCAGTTATTGGTTGGGCAATGGATTCTAGGATGAAAGCGGATTTAGTTTGTAATGCTTTAAATATGGCATTCTTTAGAAGAAATTTTCCTAGTGGTGTGATTATACACTCTGATAAAGGGTCACAGTACTGTAGCAAACAATATCAAGACATTATTAAAGAAACACTGGCTACTATCAAGTATGAGCTCTAAAGGATGCTGTTACGATAATGCTGCTTGTGAAAGTTTCTTTGGAACTTTAAAAGTAGAGTTAGTACATGATGAAAGCTATAAAACTAGAGAAGAAGCTAAACTATCAATATTTGAATATATTGAAGCTTACTATAATACAAAAAGGAGACATTCTACAATAAATTATATGACTCCATATCAATTTGAATATATAATGGAAAATGAAGTAGTAAACTGTCCCAAATTGACGGGGTAGATCAGTATCTAGTGATAGCTGATTTTGGAAATATTGTACCAATGCAATCAGTTTGCGACAGAACCGAGAAGAGCCATTATTATCTGATAAAATCAGTCTTAGCACTCACCTAATACTTCAAACTCATCATATTCAAGTAGTGCGCTACCATCTTGTTGAATTTGCCAATATTCTTCATGAACAATACCAAAAGCTTTGTTCATTTTCCACTTAGATTTTAATATATAACCATTTTCTTTGGGCTCCCAATTCACCTCAGAGTAACTGACATTAGAGAAACCATCATCGATTAATTTTTGCCAGAAATTTTGTATTGATTCTTTACCTACAAACTCTCCAAAAGGTTTAGCGACCATTGTGCAGTTAGAGGTATATTGTTCGGCACAGCCTTTAGCGTCCTTTGCATTAAATGCATCTTGCCATTTTTTTATAGCTAATTTACATTTATCTAGATTATTCATAATTTATAATTTATAATCCTTATAAAATATTGATATTAAACTCTAACTATAACATTAATTTTGGACACCGTCAAGCTAACTCCCAAATCTGGAAGTTGAACTACAAAATCAGTGATTATGGTATGTTTTTTAATTTTATGGCTTTGGTTGTGAAGAAAACTTATTTTTCTTATCTGAATTAAGATATTTTTATATTTTGGCGTTGTAGATATACACTTATCCTAGTTTAAGGACTATTTCATTGTAAAAAATGTAGCTCAAAATTATTTTTTCTAATATTTTCAATGGTTGTTCTGATTACATCAATAGCACTTTCTTGAAGCTTTACATATAATGTTCCCAGAAAAAGCTACTGATTTTAGAAAGATTTTTATTCCTAGATGTTAAACTTAACTAGATAAATTAGGAAATAGATAAATGAGTAAAAAAAGAGTAACGTATACAGCTGATTTTAAAGCTAAAGTAATTATAGAATTGCTAGAAGGCGATATGACAGTTAATGAGATAGCAAGTAAGTATGATTTACTTCCTAAAAACGTGCATAATTGGAAGCAGCAATTTTTATCTAATGCTTGCTTAGCATTTGATAAAAGCTCTGTTGTTAAGGAGTATAAGCAGGAAATAGATGAGCTTAGAAAAGATAAAGATGCAACAAGTAAAGAACTAGGCGAGGTAATAGTAGAGAGGGATTTTTTAATGGGAAAGCTAAAAAAGCTTGGTATCATCAAATGATAGAGTAAACTCTGTAGATACTAAGCTAGAATTATCTTTAAATAATCAGCTTAAACTATTATCTGTATCTAAGAGTGTGTACTATTATACACCAATATCAAAATTTAGTAGTAATGATGATATTAGACTATTAAATGCAATAGATTTGATACATACTAAACATCCATATTATGGTACGAGAAGGCTAGTAAAGTTGCTAAATAGATTAGGATTTCTAGTTGGAAGGAAGCTAATCAAAAGTGCTATGGAATTCATGGGTATTAAGGCATTGTATCCTAAAAAAAAGACAACTGTCATTAATAAGCAACACAAGAAATATCCATACTTACTTAATGTATTTAAAAATGAGACGAATCAGGTTGTTATAGATAAAGCTAATAAGGTATGGAGTGCTGATATCACGTATATTAGACTAGAATGTGGGTATGCATATTTAGCAGCCATAATAGATTGGCATAGTAAGAAAACACTAGCTTGGAAGATTTCTAATACTATGGATACACATCTAACAACTAGTGTGTTAAAAGAAGCGTTATTTAAATATGGTAAACCTGATATCTTTAACTCTGATCAAGGAACTCAATATACAGCAAAAGAGCATATTAAAATATTATCTGATAATAAAATAAATATATCTATGGATGCTAAAGGAAGATCTATAGATAATATTGCAATTGAGAGATTTTGGAGAACACTGAAATATGAAAATGTTTATCCGGCATCATATATAACTATGAAAGAGGCTAAAGTAGGTATCAAAGAATATATTGATATTTACAACAATGAAAGACTACATTCTAGTATTGGATATATGACTCCTGATGAAGTATATTCTGGTATTTTAGATGCTGTATAAAAGCAAGGAATAAAAATATTTTATAATAGTGGTATTGAATAACAGGGACAGTTTATTATATAGTATTTGAGATTCCGCTGATAGGTGGAAGAGATTACTACACATCAAAAGTCCTATGTTATGATAATGCTGCTTGTGAAAGCTTCTTTGGAACTCTAAAGGTAGAGTTAGTGCATGATGAAAAATATAAAACTAGAGATGAGGCTAAATCTTCAATCTTTGAATATATTGAGGCTTATTATAATACTAAAAGGAAGCATTCAACTATAAATTACATGACTCCTAGTCACTTTGAATATATAATGAAGAATGAAGTTAACAACTGTCCCAAATTAGCAGGATAGATCAATTTCTAACCATGCGCGGTGGTGGAGTTACATCTCTTGACATTAGTAATCCTTCTGAGCCGAAAATTCTAGATCATTGGCAATCCAAGAAGAAAATCATGGGAGATGTAGAGGGGCAAGATTTAATTGGAAACACCTTAGTTGTCACAGGAAGAAATGGTTTTTTATATTTATTAAATATATCAAATCCAAAAAATATAACTCTTATTAAAAGTTATAACGTTCCTGGATTTAATGGAGAGTTTTCTTTACTACACAATAAAGTGTATAAGCAAGGTAAAAGAGTATGTTGCGGTAACATCAGCTCTTATGAATAAACTAGTAATAATTGAGATAACTCATAACCAACCAAAACTAATAAGTTCAATAGAAACGGTTAAAGGTATCGAAGCTGTATATATTAAGAAATATAATGATCACATATATGCTATTGTCGGAGGTTTTTTTAGTAATTCAGTTGAGGTTTTAGATATTATAAATCCTAAAGTTATTAGATATTCTAAGGCTATAACAAAACCTTATTATCTCCAGATGTGCTCTAATATTGCTAAGAATTCTGATATTTTATACATGGCCTTATGGGGGAGTAAATGTAGAGGGCTGGCAAGTTTTAATATAAAAGACCCCGCGAATATTAAAGAGTTAAGTCATATATGTACCAAACAATCAGCCAAAGCTAATAGGGTTAGAATAGAGAATAATTACGCATTTTTACCTTTAGAACAATAAAATACCGGAGCATTAAGTATAATCGACATTGCTAACCCTTATAATTTAAAGCAAGTTGCTGTAATAAAAAACATTCCAAATATAAAGAAATCATATACATTAAGCGTGAAAGATAATTATATCTATATTTTTGGTACAAAAGCCAATAATTTGACTATTCTTAAATTAAACAAGTAAAGCATTTATATGGTCGAAGGGATAGCTTAAAGTTTATCCGTTGATATCTATATTGAATCTAGGTATTTTTAGAGTTAGGCATAAAGTTATGATATTTTACACGCTCTCATTAATCTCCTGTTGAGGATAAAGTAACAATTTTTATTGTGTAATCATTGTAATAGTTATGAATAAATATATTTTTGCCACTGTATTGAATATCTAGAATTTTATTCCCTGTTGAATCAGTAATTATCCTTTGATTTTGAGTTTCTTTAACAGATGCTCCACTATTTAAAAACATTTTATTAACTACGTCTATAGGAGCTTGGCTTATTATAAACTCAATTAAGCTTTGCTTTACGCCTATATCTTTATTTGGCATTGGTAGACTACTACTTTTTATGTTTTTACCGTTATAGCTAAGTTTGAATAAAGATCCTCCCCAAGCAGATAGGGCTATCATAGTTATGCTTTTAGAGTTGACTTTGACTATAACTCTTGTAGTGAAGTGAGTTTTTTTACCATTATCTATATATGTTGCAGAAACAATTTGAGAGATGGTTGTGTTTAATTTTAGCTGCCTAGGTTGAGGTAATACAGCAGCTACCTCTGGTGTTATATTTATCTGATTATTAATCTGCTTCTTTGATTGTAAAAATGAGCAGTTATAGAGTAAAAAACAGATGATAATTACTAAAAATTTATTGTTCATGTGTTACCTTTGTTACTATTGGAGATAAGATAAATGCTAAAGTAATACCAGTTAGTGCTGTAATTCCAAAGTACTCTATAGCGGGAGTACTGCTCAAAGATAATAATCCGAATGTTAAAACGGTTGTTATTGCGGATAATGATAAAGCTAACATTGTACTATTAAACTTATGATCATGACTTTCTGCTAAAAATAGCACATAATCCATACTTATACCCAAAACCAAAATTGTTGCAAGTATGCTAAATAGAGTAAAGGGGATATCAAAAATTCCAAGTATAGCTATAGAGGATAAGCAAGATAGTATAGGTACTAAAATATAAATAAGAGATTTTTTGAAACCATATCTTAGAACTAATCCAATCCAGAGTAAAAATATTACACCAATTAACACATAAGATATTATTGATTTATAATGTCCAAATATTTTGCTAATTTGTTTAGTATCGTCGATTACGTAAACATTTTTTTGATTAGTCAAAAGCTCTTTGAGTTTAGATATATCTATATTCTTTGATAATAGTATAGCTAAGGCCTTGTAGTTACTTGGTTGTTCTCCTAAATATAAGAAGCTTGTTTGTTTAGATATGGGATTATTTAGCCAGTGTGAAAGAGTTAGTGGAGAAAATGAGATCTCATTTAAGTTTGTAACAAGCTGTTCTTGTTGAGCCTTTGTAAAGCCTACTTTATTTAAATATTGTTGCATATATTTACTATGTATGAGTTTTTTTGTTTCATCATAGTTTTCTTTTTGTTGATTAATACTCGGAATGTAGTCACTAATACTTATTAAAGGGTGATTTATATTTGTAAAGTTCTTTCTTATTATACTGGATGTTCTATGGGCTTTTTCTATAAGTTCTTTATTCGAATTAGCTAAAACAATAATATAGTTAAGGCCAATGTTGCTTCCTATTACTTGTTTTATGTATGCTTCTTGCTTTATAAGCTTTTCAGATGTTGGCTGCAATATGTGAATATCATCGTTTGAATGTGTCTTATAAACTCCTACCATAGCTAATATAAGTATACTAAAAAAGATTACAAAGCAAATTTTGATACTTAAATTTTTCCAAAAAGATAAATATCCGTTTGAAAGGTGTAATAATATAGGGTGTTTGGCTGGGTATTTTACTTTTGAAAGAGCATAAGGGAAAAAGCAAACTACAGTAAAATATGAAACACTTAACCCTGTAATTGCAAATATGGCAAGCTGGCGTAATCCAGGAAAAGGTACTAACCCAATTATAATAAAAGCTATAATAATATTTATAAGTGCCAGAGTAATGCCAGAGAGTATTTTATCTAAGCCTTTTTTTGAACATGAGTTCTTACCTGCTAAAAGCATCTCAGAGTAGAAAAAGAAAGCGTAGTCTACTGAGACTCCGATTAAACTAGCTCCAAAGACTAGTGTGAATAAAAACACACTGCCAAAAATATAGTGAGTAACTACAAACGCTGCAACAAAGCCACATAGTATTGAGAAGACTGTAAAAAAGAAAGGCTTAATTGATTTAAATGTAAATATTATTAGTAATAAAATACCAATCAAGCCACCTATTCCTATAGTGTTTACTTCATGGTGAGCAGATTGCGCACCAGCATTGGCGTAAAAAAGCATACCAGTTTTTAATACTTCTATGTCATTTCTTGAAACATCATTGATGGCAGTATCTATGACATTCATTAAATTTTTTTGAGAAGTTAAGGAAAAGCTTTTACCTTTGGTTTCTGTTTTTATTAGAACATAATATTTATTATTTTTCTTTGCTATAAGAAAACTGTTATTTAATTTAAGTTTAGAGCTTGGTTTTGGGAGGTTAAACAAAAAATTTTGATATGTAAAAAAAGGATCACTATTTAGCAGTTTTCTATTTACTATTCCTGTGGGGTTATAAATATTTGCTAGAGCATTTTGGTATATTCTTTCATAATTATGGGATGTAAGTAAATCCTTATCTTTGGGACTTAGCAATTGTAATCTGTATGGAAAGTAAAATGATCCCCAAGAAAGCTCTTGTGTAGAGCTAATACCAGTATTTATTTTTTCGAATAGATTACTTTTTTTCAGTAAGATGCTAAACTTACTAGCAGCTAATTCGGCTTTTTGTTCATTATTTTCTCCTACTAAAAATATAATATTATCACTTATCTCATTTGAAAATTTACTTGTAGCGGATACTAAAGTTGGAGATGAGTGCTGCGAGGGTAGTAATGCTAATATATTAGTATTTAAATTAGGGTTTCTGGCGATATATAGACCAAAAATAATAAAGCTAATAACAATAGCTATTGCCCATAGGATAAACCGAATAATATACTTATCTTTCATTGCTTATTTATTCTTTTTTATATTGAGTAACTGTATTTTTATTATGTTATTTTGAGTATCATTAACTTCAATATGTGTAATATATTTTCCACCTTTTAAGATTATTTTCTTTATAGCCTTATTAATAGGTGTAGACTTTGGACTAAGTACTATAGTCCATTTATCTGTATTACCTTTAAATTTCATATTAAAGTACTCATTAATAGATGAGGCATCACCTTTTAGCATAGACATAAAAATATTTGTAAAGGTAAAGACTACAGGCTGTTTTTCTTGGGTAAGAATATTTTGAGGATTATCCATTATTGTTTGTGAAAGCTTATTTTTTGATAATTTTAGCTCAATCTTAATTGGCTTTTGTTGTATCCAAATTAAAGAGTTCTTACCTTTTAATTGAAAAGTTCCTGAAGATTTAAGGTCATTATCTAGACCTGAAATTTGTCTTGTTTGTATAAATTTTCCTGAAATATTTGAGTTTGATGTAAGTTGTTTTTCAACAGATATGAAATCCTGATTTTGAGATGCAGGAGCTGCATACAAAGATACGATAGTAATAAAAATGCTAAGAATGAATAACGTTATTTTTTTCATTTTCAATTAGACCTTTTATTTTTTGTTGCCATTGTTTAGGGGTTATAAAGCATGTTTCTTTTTTTTCAATGTTAACTGCTAGTTGAACTATAGAGCCTTCTGTGATTTTTATGTCTGTACTTTGATCTCTTATGATGTGATTTATTTTTAGTCGATACTCAAATTCTATAAGATCACATTGTATATATATTTTTTGTTTAAATGAGGCTGGTTTGATACATTCTAGTCTTACGTCCACTACAGGCCAAGCATATCCATCATTTTTCATCTGGATATAGTCATAATTTATATGTTCTAACATGCCACATCTAGCCATTTCAAAATATTTAATATAATGACCATGCCAAACAATCTGGAGCATGTCTGTATCAAAAAATGGTATTTCCATATTGAAATAGTAGGTAAATAGACTATGTTGTTTCATCTGATCTCTCCACTATACCAAAAATCAAAAAAATTGAACCACTGCAGACTATATAGTTTACAGTATAACTCAAGTAAACTTGCATATTGTTGAGAATATTTTTCTAGATCGGCTTTCCTATTCTTTTTATTCAGAGTTATACCATCTAGACTAAAATTATCAAAAATTAGGTCAAAAGTGTCATTTTTTTTAGGGCAAAGCATAAAATAAGCAGGGCACTTTAAAAGAGAGGCTAGAATAAAAGCTCCTTGAGGAAAAGCAGCTTTCTCTCCTAGGAAAACTGAATTAACCTCTCTTTCGGGTTTTGTTATAGAAGTTCTATCAGCAGCTATGACAATAAACTCACCATTTTGTACACGATCATATAAGTTTATAGCTAATTCTGGTGAAACTTCTTGTACACAGATCATTCCTATCTCATATTTAGAAGTCACTTTGGTTAACAGCTTATTAAACTTTGGAGCATGTTTACTAAAAACAAGAGCATTTATTTTCATTTGATAGTCATACTTAGAAAGAGCTCTTGCCACATCTAGATTACCTATATGAGCAGTAAAAATAATGCCGCCTTTTTTTGAAGATATAGCATTATTTAAGTTACTTCTATGTTGCTTGGAGAAATTTATATCTTTCATTGTAATCTTACCATTCCATACAGCAAACTTATCTATAATCATTTCTCCAAATGCTAGAAAATGTTTGAAACTGTGAAGCCATAATTTAAAACCACAAATATTTTTATCTAAATGCTGGATATATATAAAAGAACTTTTACGAGCATCTTTATAGAGTAAAAAATAATAAAGCATAATAACATACATAATTAAATATGTTATCCTACGACCAAATAGTCGAAATAAAATAAGTGTAAACTTCAAACCAAATAGGCCTCCGGCTTCTTTTATTCTAGACCAATGCTTCAATTAAATTTTCTCCTTGTTAGTAGAATGGGGATCCTAAGTAACATGCCTGCTACTAATTTAGTATGTGTCCATGATATTTTGACATTATCTTTAAACATTCTAAAGTTAGAGTAACCATTTTTTGGATAAATAATCTTTGTATCTATAAATTGGATGTTTATACCTGCCCAATACATTCTAACAATTATATCAATATCAAATCCCATTCCTTTGGAAAAGCCTCTTTTTTTAGCCACTTGCATATAAGGTGTCAGAGGGTATATTCTAAAACCACACATTGCCTCTTTTATTTGTAATGTCCATGTTTCTATAGCTACCCAAAAGTTTGTTATTTTACGGCCGTGAAGTCTACTTTTAGGTATACTATCATCATATATGGGTATTCCAGATACTAGGTCAAAAGGGTACTTATTAATCTTATCTATAAATAATGGAATATCTGTAAAGTTATGCTGTCCATCGGCATCTATTTGAAGTATATGAGTGTAATTTAGCTCAAAAGCTATTTTTGCGCCAATTGTTACAGCTGACCCTTTGCCTTTGTTTGTACTAAGCATAACCGTTTTCACTATATTACTAAATTTTGAGTCTAACTTCTTGATGGACTCTTTCGTCGTCTTATCATTACCATCATCTATGATAATAATAGGTAGGTTAAACTTGGAAATATTTTTTATCGTATCATATATCTGCTTTCCGTGCTTATATACGGGCACAATCACACATAAGTTTATCTCAGCCATAATTTATTTTACCTAAAGATGCTTGCTCATTATTTAATAAGATTTCAAAAGAAATACAGTTGTTATTATTGATTAACTTGATTGTTATTTGGCTATCAGGCAATATGGCCATTTTAAATTTAGTTTGAGGAATTTCTGAAACAGAAAACCTATCAAGCTTAAAAACGTGATTTGCTAGGTTTATAATAAGCTCTAGTTGAGCTATTCCTGGAAGTATTGGATAATTGTCAAAATGACCTCTAAAAAAATCACACTCTTTGGAGACATAAGAGGATATTACAGCACTATGATCATTATCTATCTTTATATTTTTGATTTCGAAGTAATTTTTTATCATTTAGGGCTCGTTTATTTTTATGGAGCTTTTTTATGAGTCTCTCATATATCGCTAACTATTGTCAAACTGGTTTTAAATGCAGTGTAAAGACATCTAAATTATTTTGATAATTATGCTAATTTAAGCGTTTATTAAATTTCTTATTCATAATAATTATATGAATTTTCCAAAGTTTAAAGTATTTTATACATTTATGCTTCAAATTCTTTAAGTATAACGCTTAGACTATGTTTACCTTGGGTGTTTGTTGGGATATTGTTGATGAACCTCCATTGTTTAGGAATAGTTTCTATACTAAAATATTTTTTCAAATAGTTTTTAAACTTAGAGACTAATTCTTGCTTTTGTATATGACTAAGTATCGATTTTCTGTTTTCAGAGAGACAAACTAAAACTGCGATATATTCTCTATAGCTTTCTCTTTTAATACAAGCAGCATCTCTAATTAAAGGATTTTCAATGAGAATTTCTTCCATATGAGATAAAGATACTCTTTTGCCTGCTATCTTGACAGTTCTGTCAATCCTACCCTTAAGAGTAAAGCTATTATTTGGATGTATTTCTACTACGTCTTGCATAGCTTGCTCAGGATCTTTGAAAAAAGGTGATTTAACAATGAGTAAATTATCTCTTATAAGTATATCAACTCCTTTAAAAGCATTCCAATTGCTATTTATAAGTTGTTGTCTATAAGCAATCACTCCTGTTTCTGTACTTCCATAGATTTCTAGTATAGGAATATTATAGTGTTCATTGAATTCACTAGCATTATCACGTTTTAATTCACTAGCAGCTGAAATAAGTAAACTATTTTTAATATTATCAACTCTTGTGCGCAAATGAGAAATAATCAAAGGTGTTGTTATAAGAATTACGTTGTCCAGAGCTAGTTTTCTATTGATATTTTCTGGTATAAATAATTTTGTTGTGTGTATTATCTTTTTATTTAGTAGTGGATAAATTATAAAAAAGCTAAATCCATAAAGATGCTGATGTGAGACAGTTGAGTAAACTTGAGCCTTTCTAAGGCCAAACTCATTTATCTTTTTATTCAAAACAAAACTCTCTTTCTCTAGATTGATTGTATTTTTGATGTATTTTTTGTATTCCCTTGTTGATCCCGATGTAAAAAAAATAGAGTCGGTATTTTTGATAGAAAACCTTTTTGTACTCCTTGTATTAAAGCTAATATCATCATCAAATATTATAATATCATACTCTGTTTTAAGCTTATTTAGAGTTCCTTGCTGATTATTAGGAGGCATTACTGTAGTTTTACCGAGGAAGTTGCATGCAATCCAAGCACAACAAAAAAAGTAAACATCATCTATAGCTAAAGCAATTTTTTGTTTATTTAAAAGTGAATTTCCCCAAAGATTAGCAAGAGAGTTAATATCTGTTATAAACTGTTTGGCTGAGATTTCAGAGGAGTTTTTTATAAATACTGTCCTAGATGGACTTTGTTCAAATAAACTTAATACTTCTTTAAGCATGACTATCGAAATTGCCTCCTAATGAAAAATCTAATAATTATCTCAATCGTAGCTAGTAATCCAATAAGAAGATAGCTTATTAATCCATTATATAGTGTCCAAATTTCTATAGATCCAAAAACTGTAAATGTTGATACCAGTGCATTTAAGCAGAAAAAGATACACCAAGAGAATGTTACACACCAAGTGTATTTGATAGCGTAAGTTGGCAAGGGAAGTTTGTTTACTCTTTCTGCAAATTTTGTGATGATGCTTTTTTCTTGAAATAGAGAGTAGGAGAAAATGCCAAATAGTATTATATTTACAAAAATAGGATACAGCTGCATCACTATTATGTTGTTTATAAGTGCCGCAGTTATCGCTAATACAACCCCCATAATACAAATAACTTTCCAAATAATATTCTTATCTTTGATAATTAATGATCTTAAACAGAATAGTAAAGCTATTAGTAAACCAATATATTTTAAAGATAAGGATTTGATTCCCACAAACACAATAAAAGGATATAATATTGTTAGGGAAATAAGAATGATTTTAAATGAATTTTTCACTGTAAAGGGGCTACTCTGATTCCATAACTTTTGAAATAATATCGACTACATCCTTTATTGTTCTAACAGACTTAAATTCCTCAGGGCTGAATTTACGTTTAGTAATACTTTGTAACTGAACTATTAGATCGACAGCATCGATACTATCTAGTTCTAAGTCTTCATACAGGCTAGATTCTAGAGATATATCACCCTTATCTATTTCAAATAATTCCTGTAGCATATCTTGAAGTTTAATAAAAATTTCTTCTTTAGAAAAACTCATGCTTCACACCATTAAGATTTATTTTTTTCTACAAACTTTGCTAGAGATGCGACGGACCTAAAATGTTTTTTAATATTCTCATCTGCTACATCAAGGCTTATATTGTAACATTTTTTTAAATAAACACCAATTTCTAAACCATCTATAGAGTCAAGGCCTAATCCACCATCAAAAAGAGCCTCATTGGCATCAATTTCATCTGGAGTTATATCCTCTAAATTTAGAACTTCTATAATCATTTTTTTTATTTCTTCTTCCATACCTGTATCTTACTCATGCTTTATAAACGATCTTTTTGGGAGAGTGCTATCTGTAAGTATCTTGTAAGTCTTCGTGCAGCTAGCGAAGGGAGTCCATTGGCTTCCTTAATAAAGCTTTCAGAGTCAATCTCATCTCCTACAACCACCTTAAAAACAGGGGTTGAATCTGGAATGTTATACCATTTACTATTTTTTGTCAAAGTTGCGGGGTGGCAAAATATATGGATAATTCTTATTTTGGCTTTTGTTCTAATTGCTAGTTGAGATGCGCCTCTTTTAAAATCTAGAGGTTTTCCTGGTTTTGATCGCGTACCTTCTGGAAATACCAGAAGGTTTCTACCTTGAGCAATAATGTTATTTAATTCAGAAATAGTTTGTTCAGGGTTTAAATTTGGGATATACCCAGCTGTTTCGATAACATGCCTAAAAAAGAAATTCTGCCATAAGCTATGTTTTACAATATTATCACAAAGTTTAAGTCTTGACACTATTGCAACGTAGTCAATTAAAGTAGGATGATTTGCTATTAGGATACAACCTTTAGCTTGTTGTAACTTTTCGATATTTTCAAATTGAAATCGTATTACTCGTAAATGATGCACCATTCCAATAAAGAATCTAAAAACATAACTTATTATATGTTGGGCATGTTTTACTCTAGATTGATCATCTTTAATAAAAAGACTGATAAAAGGGAAATAAATATATCCTAGGATAGCTCCTCCAAAACTAAAAGTTAAGAAGCAAAATCCTTGAGCAAGAGCTCTATACAATTTGTTTAATTTTTTCATATTTTAATTTCTTTGAATTGTAAGCTTAGATAGTATTAAAGTTTCTTTTACTTCTTTTGTTAACCAGCTTGCAAATATCAGTGCAGGAGGGATACTATTATAACTAATATTTTTTTTATTTATAGAAAGGTCGATAGCTTGACTACTACCAGAAATTGGCTTTTTAGATACAATAAAGCTGACTCCATAAGCTAAGTTGTATTTTATGTTTAATTCATTAAAGATTTCTGGAACATTATCATCAAAGACCGTTAATAATACAGTATTGAAGTCTTGTAACTGTGTAATGGAATCTATTAGTCCCATTTGAAAGGTTTCCTTATTAGCTGCAATTGAGTTAAAAGGGATACTGAGATTTTTATGAGCTGAGATGAGTCCAGATGGCGTATTATGTACAGATTGCGAAAAGCTATTTGGAGAAAGGATTTGGTTATTAGAAATATCTTTGAGTATGTTTATAGTATTATTGAGTTCTCCGTGCTGAGATGCAAAAACAGCGGCGTCAATATGTTGAAAATTAAATTGAGGTAGTGATATTGATATGGCAATTTTACTAGATCTGCTACACCTTCTTCTGATATTGGTTGGAATTAAGGACGTATTTATATCAATTTCTTTTTCTAGAAAAAGTTTATTGTTGATATGGCTTATTGTTGATATATCTTTTAAGCTTGGTGCTAAAGTGAGTAAAGAGCTAATATAGATTTTCATACATAGCCTTAAGTTATATTAATGCAAGGAGTATAGCATATTTTGTATATGTATGATGAGAATAATGCCAGCATTTTAATGTACATATTAACTTTTTTGTGACATCATCTAGGCAACACACTTACTATAAACCTTGCGAAATGAAGAGAGTATTAAATGATTGATATTAATCTAACGGCCAAGGTCGTTATAATCGGAGCAGGACCTTCTGGAAGTGTTGCAGCGTCTTTGTTAGCACAAAAAGGGTATGAAGTAATAATTGTAGAAAAAGAACAGTTTCCTAGATTTTCAATTGGTGAAAGCTTACTGCCTCAATCAATGACATTTTTTAAGCAAGCTGGACTGCTTGATGAAATTAGCAAAGAAGAATGTTTTCAATATAAGAATGGAGCTGTTTTTAGTAACAGTTTTAAATTTACATCTGTAGATTTTAATGAGAAATTTGCGAATGGGTATTCGTCAACATATCAGGTTAAAAGAGGAGTTTTTGATAAGATTTTAGCAGATAAAGTTGAAAGTTCTGGTGTTAAGGTTTTTTATAAAACTCAGGTGAAAGATGTTTTACAGAATAGTAAAGGTATTCAGCTAAAGGTATATAACTTAGAGACCCATAAAGAATACTTTATAGATGCTGAATTTATATTAGATGGGAGTGGATTTGGCAGAGTATTGCCAAGGTTACTTAATTTAGAAACCCCTTCAGAGTTTCCTACTAGGCATGCTTATTTTTGCCATATTAGAGATAATATAAAAAGAGAGGATTTTGATAGAAATAAAATATTCATTGGGATTCATCCGAGGCAAAGAGATATTTGGTATTGGTTGATTCCCTTTGCTGATGGTACCGCATCAGTGGGTGTTGTAGTTCCTAATGATTTCTTTAATGATAATAACTCGACCACCACTAATGAGCACGTATTAAAAGATTTTATTCAACAGATGCCATACTTAGATAGTATTTTAGAAAACGCAGTGTTTATTACAAATGCTCAAAAAATAACAGGATACTCTTCTAATGTTTCTAGGTTATATGGGGATAATTACGCTCTTTTAGGTAATGCAGCAGAGTTTTTAGATCCTGTATTTTCCTCAGGTATTACTATAGCTGTTAAATCTGCTTCATTAGCTGTAAATGTTTTGGATAAGCGCTTTAGAGGAGAAGAAGTTGATTGGAGTGAGGAGTTTGTTAAACCTTTATATGTAGGTATTAATACGTTTAAAGAATTTGTCCATGCTTGGTATTCTGGAGAGCTCCAAAAAATTATTTTTCAAAGTAATATTAATTCAAGTATAAAACGGATGGTAATATCGGTATTAGCTGGATATGCTTGGGATGAAAATAACCCGTTTGTAAATGACAGTAAAAGAAAACTGAAGCTTTTATCTAGTTTATGCTCGGATATATAAAATCTCTTTATCTTATTATATTGCCTTTAAGAGCTACTCCAGTCATTATTAGTCCTTCAGCGCATACAAAAGTCTTTGAGTTGTTGGTGGGGTTGTTTTTCCAATTAGATTCTATATTAGCTACGCCTTTACCGTTAACAGCTTGAGCTTGCTTCTTCAAGTCAATAAGAGCAGAATAGAATACCCAATTACAAGCTTTTAAATTACTTTTTAAGACTCCATTTGACCTGTTACTTGTATATATTGTTTCCCCTTTTGTATATTCAAAAGGTTTAGAATCTTTGCCAAAATAAAATTTAAAATCACCAAGTTGAGTTTTTACTTTTTTTGGCATAGAATCCATAGCATTTTTAATTTCCATATTATAAATATCATTACTGGCATAGTTTAACATTGGTGTTGATAGTAAGATCACAAAGCACAGCACCTTTAAAAATATAGATTTATTCATGAGTTGTTTTTTTTAGGTTTAATCAGTGTTTAAATAATATCATGATAAGTGATCTTTTGATAATAAAATCAACTACCTGTTACAAGTAGTAGCAAGGTATGAGTTGCTCTAATCGTAACTTTAGCTATTCTTGCTTTACGTAATCTATTGTGTTATTTGTCCTAATTTAACATAGTTTGGTATCATACTTTCATGCTACCTACAAAATATCTATATCTATAACTTTCCTTTCTAAATATGCGAGAGTAAACTTTGAATATGTCTATTGCTATGCTAATCCTACGTGGAAATTAACTGAACTAAAAAGTGTACATATCTTTATCTATTTCAACTTCTATAAAATTGGCTAGTACTTAGTTCTAGCTTGGTATATTTCCCTGGAACTACCATTATACGCCCTAAAAGACGGAAAATAAAACTCTAAGAGCTTAAAATTTCTTAAATATAAGAGAGGTGTTAACTCCTCCAAAAGCAAAGTTATTAGACATAATATAGTTCAGATCAGTTTTCTTAGGCTTTTTTAAATAATTAAGTTTGGCGCATCTATTATCAACCTCTAGTAAGTTTACATTAGGTATTATTAACCCTCTGTTCATCATCTCTATAGATAGCCATGCTTCTAACGCTCCACAAGCCCCTAATGTATGTCCGAAATAACCTTTCAAAGAGCTTATATTCATATCTTTATTAAAAACTTTTGAGGTTGCTATACTTTCAGCAATATCTCCAAGCTCTGTGGATGTTCCATGAGCATTAACATAATCTACTTCACCTGCTTTTATTTTTGCATCTTTTAGAGCAAGCTCTAAGGCTATTTGTATTTTGTCTGCAGTTGGTTGAGTCACATGTTCAGCATCACAATTTGTTCCATATCCAACGACTTCAGCATATATTTTAGCACCACGATTTTGTGCATGTTCTAAAGATTCTAAAATTAAGGTTGTAGCACCTTCACCTATCACTAGACCATCACGATCTTTATCAAAAGGTCTCGGAACATGTTCTGGATTATCATTTTTTTGACTTGTTGCAAAAAATGTATCGAAAATTGCTACTTGACTTAAGCACAATTCTTCAGCTCCTCCTGCTATCACAATATCTTGCATGCCATATTTAATATTTTCATAGGCATACCCAATAGCTTGGCTGCTAGATGTGCAAGCACTTGATGTTGGTATTAAGCGACCTGTTATACCAAAAAATAAAGCAAGATTGACAGCACAGGTATGGCTCATACCTTTAATATATGTTGTAGCATTTACATTACCTATTTTTTCTTCTGTAAGAATAGAAAGTAGCTCAGAAAGAGGTTCAGGACTACCTGAACATGAGCCATAAGCGATACCGGTTTTGCCGTTGCTCAAAATATCCTGTTGGTTTAGTAAATTAGCATCACTTAGTGCCTGGGATGTAGCTAGAGTGGCTAGTTTTGATACTTTACCCATGCTACGAGTTTTTTTACGAGATGCTTTGGGAAATTCAAAATCATTTATAGGCGCCGCTAGTCGAGTATTTAAACCATCTATGTGGTCCCATGGCATTCTTTGAGTTGCTGTTTTACCTTTTAAAAGTTTTGAAAATATAGAATCTGCGTCGTTACCAAGTGCAGTTATCCCTGACATTCCTGTAATGACAACTTTTTTCATTAAGCTAAACCTCCATTTACGGATATAACTTGCCTAGTTATATAGCTTGCGGAGTCTGACATAAGAAATTCTGCTAGGCATGCAACTTCATCAACAGTACCAGCTCTTTTCATAGGGATATGTTTTACTATCTCATCGTAATGCTCTATTTTATTGGTCATTTCAGTTTCTATAAGTCCAGGAGCAATACAGTTTACAGTTATTTTCCTCTTGGCTAACTCTACAGCTAAAGCTTTTGAAGCTCCTATGATGCCTGCTTTAGCAGCACTATAGTTTACTTGGCCTCTATTTCCAATAACTCCAGAAACTGAAGACATGTTTATTATTCTGCCGCCTTTTCTAAGTTGTATCATTGGCATAATACATGGTTTTAAGACATTGAAAAAGCTATCTAAGTTTACATCAAGGACACTAAACCATTCTTCTTTAGACATGGCTGGGAATGCACTATCCTTGCATACACCAGCGTTATTAACTATACCGTAAAATGCTCCTTTTTTATCTATATAGTTAGTTATCCTCTCCATTGTTTGTTCATTATTAGATACATCAAAACTGATAATATCAGCTGAATAACCCATATCTAATATTTGTTCTTGAACATTCTTTGCCCCATTTAAATCCTTATTATAGTGTATAGTTATATGTCTTTTTTGTGATGCTAGTTTCAAAGCTAATGCTTTCCCTATACCTTTGCTAGCTCCTGTGATTAGTATTCTTTTCATTTAAAAGCCTCTTTTAAGGATTTTTTTTGTGTCATTAATATCTTCTGGTTGATAAGCGTTCATTGTTACAGTAGCAACAATACTATTATTTAACTTTACTTTGCAATTAAATACTCCAGTTCCTTTATCTAATACTATGCATTCAGCAAAGATATCCAAAGTATTACCTAGCTTATATTCCTTTATACTTGTTTTGTATTTTCTTATACTTAGTAAAAAACCTATAGATGGTTTTATACATGGATCAGGATTATTTACTTTGGAGTAGACTGCTGAAGTTTGTGCCATCATTTCTATAGATACCCAGTGGGGGATACTATTAGTTTTTTCTATAAAAAATAGATTATTTTCTCTTATTGTTGATCTGCAGTGGATAATTTCATTGTTAAAACTAATAAACTCATCAACAAGTCTCATGGTATCTGTTTGAGGAATTAGAAGGTCTATGCTACACATTACTACCCCCTATTATTACGCTTACATTATTTCCACCAAAGGCGAAAGAGTTACTCATGAAGTAGGCATCATTATATTTAGTATCTTTGGTTATTATACCAGGATAAGAAATAATATTTTTATCAGAAATACTCTGTTTGGGAAGCATTTTTTTTGGATTATATTTATTGGAAGCAAGAAGCCAGCAGAAAGCGATTTCTGTAGCTCCAGCAGCACCTAATGTGTGGCCTGAAAGATGCTTGGTTGAACTACAAGGAATAGTAACTTGTTTAAAAGTATTTCTAACGGCATTAATTTCCATACTGTCATTGAGTATAGTTGCTGTACCATGCAGGTTTAGGTATCCAATATTACAAGGTTCAATATTTGCATTATTGATAGCTTTCAGCATGGCCGTTTTTGCACCGTCTCCCTTAGGATCTGGGGAAGTTATGTGATATCCATCAGAAGATTCACCTACACCTAAAAGTGAGATTTCAGATTTATCTCGTGACATGATAAAAATAGCGGCACCTTCACCAATGTTTATTCCATTCCTATGATCATGAAAAGGCTTACAAATACTTTCTGATACTAAGTTGAGACAATCAAATCCATTAAGTGTTAGGTCGCAAAGGGTGTCACAGCCGCCAACAATAACTGCATCACATAAGTTTTGTTTAAGCAAGCGTGCTGCAGAAGCAAAAGCTTTTCCGCTTGATGAACATGCAGTTGAGATTGTATAGGACATATTTTCAAGCTTAAAATAATCTTTTAAAAACTCACTAAGCCCACCAGGCTCCTGCTGCTCATAACTAAACTCTTTTGGAAGAGTTTCTTTTTGAAGTTTATTACTAATAGCTTTTTCACCATTATCAATTCCTGATGTACTGGTACCACACACTACAGCAACTCTATCTTTTCCATATTTAAGAATGGTAGTTTGTATTTGATGTTCTATCTGTAGGCAGGCATGTAGTATTAGTTGATTATTTCTGCAGTTATATTTTTTTAGTTCAGCAGATATGTCGGGAAGTTTAGTTTTAACAGAACCAACAAAAGTTTGTTTACCAGAAATGAGATTTTTCTTAGTTTGTAAGCCTGTCTGGTTTTTTAATATTGAATCAGTAACTTCCTCTTTTGAATCTCCTAAGCTATTTATTATACCTAGGGCGTTTAAATATATTTCATTTTTTGCCATAACACTAAAAATTTTAAAGAGGTAACTTTACTTTATAGTATATGTGCTATTATCGAATATTTAAATAGTTTTACTCCAAGGAAAACGCATCTAATTTTTATGAATAAGAGGTTTGATAACTTATTTTTTAAGTTATTAATTAATAAATAGAGCTCTAACACATACATAATAGTTTTTTGCTAGGCAATACTTGCTTTATTTTAAGGAGATTATTAATGTTATTTATATTTTGTTATTGAAATATTTTATTCTCAACATACTTAGCAAAAGCTTTATGTGCATAGCTAGTTGGATGTACTTGCCCAGCAAAAAGATACTTATTATACTTACCATTTATATAGTTTTTAGGAATACATATAAGCGCATTTGAGCCATTGAAGTTGCATGCAGATTGTGTCACATTAGAAAATTTATACTCAGTACTGCCTATTTTTATTTTTTTATCCTTAACAATTGTGTTAAAAAACTTTTGGGAATCAATAATGTTTATACCTTTAGGAGAAATATCTCTTTTCAACTCGTCATTAAAAGCTCTTGATAGAGAATTAAATAGTGAGGTTTTGAAACTGTGTAAGTTTTTGCCATTAGCTGTAGCTATAGGCGTTATTCCCAGATCAGGTAAGTTAATAACATATATATTTCTTGGTTTTGCTCCGTGCTTAATTAGATAGCTTGTGTCGTATGCAATATCCTTTGCAGCATTAACCATACCTCTTATTTCATTAGTAGGTGAGACATTATCCGTGACTAAATATTTTACTAAAAAGTAAACTTTTGCCAATATTGATTGATTATTTGTAAAACTCTCAAGCTGTAAAAAAGTATTATTTGCTCCTGCCCATATAATATAGATAGTATTAGGGTTAGCTTTATTATTATGTTGTTTTAGATAACTATCAATCTGATTATACTTTTCGATTGTGTTTTGTTGACTATTGTCACAGCTTTCACCTGCTCTCAAGGGTCCTATAGGTGGTGGGGTATAGTCATCTTTTTCACCGATACCATTACAAATTGTAGTAGCTCCTCCAGCTGCATAATCATTACCACTTAAAGATGGCTTTACAGATCTACTTATGTTTTTCTTTGGAGTGAAAATGTTATTAGGAGTTGCTATGCTCTTATTATTTATACCTAAATATTGTGGCCATACTGTATAACCTTCGTTAGGACTAGAATAAGTAGCTTGTTTAACTTTTTTTGAATTTCCAAGTATTGTTGGCCAATCTTTATCAATATTATGAAAGTTATTTGTATAACCTGAATCACTTAGACTATCTCCAAATACTACTATATTTTGAATTTTTTCTCCAAAAGAGCTTTGTATAAGTAAAATTAAGGATATAGATAGTAAAAAAAAAATTCTTAACACAATGGTTCTATTGTCTAATTAATCATAAAGAGAGATATAATACTCAAATAATATTCTAAAAGCTATACTTCTTTAATAACCAGTCTTATCAAGAAATTTTTTTATAGCAGTTTAAAATACGTAATTTATTAGCTTGAAAAATAGCAACTAAGCCTCAAATTTATAATAGATAAATATTTTTATTTGGGGAAAATTAATTAAATGGATATAAATAAATTCACAATAAAGTTACAAGAAGCTCTTGCTGATGCTCAATCATATGCATTTCAGCAAAAGGCTATTGAATTTACATCAGCTCATTTGTTAAAATCTTTATTAGAGCAAAATGATAGTGTAGTAATATCAATACTAAGTGTTTGTGGAGTTAACTCAAAAGATCTTACCAAGGTTGTGAATAATATTGTTGATGGGGTAGCTATATTATCAGGAGAAAGTAATCCACAAGTATCTCCATCTCGAGATTTAATATCCACATTGCATAAAATGCAGGAGTTAGCAAGTAGAAATGGTGATGAGTTTATCTCAAGTGAGATTTTTCTATTAGCTTCTCTAGAAGACAAAAGTTTAACAGAGCTATATAGTAAGTTTGGTATTACAAAAGAAAAAATTACAAAAGCAGTTAATGATTATCGCGGAGGGGAAAAAGTGAGTAGTCAAAATCAAGAAAATATGAAAGGTGCATTAGATAAGTATACTGTAGATCTAACAGACTTAGCAAAGAGAGGAAAAATTGATCCAATTATTGGCAGAGATAGTGAAATTCGCAGAACAATACAAGTACTACAAAGAAGAACAAAAAACAATCCTGTACTTATAGGAGAGCCTGGTGTTGGTAAAACTGCTATTGTAGAAGGTTTGGCACAAAGAATTATAAATAATGAAGTACCAGAAGGTGTTAAAGGTAAAAAAGTATTATCATTGGATATGGGAGCATTATTAGCAGGGGCTAAATTTAGGGGAGATTTTGAGGAACGTTTGAAATCTGTACTAAAAGAATTGGCAAAACAGGAGGGTAATGTAATCTTATTTATTGATGAATTACATACTATGGTTGGTGCAGGTAAATCTGAAGGTTCTATGGATGCTGGCAATATGCTCAAACCTGCTTTAGCTAGAGGTGAATTAAAGTGTGTAGGTGCAACAACTCTAGATGAGTATCGTGAGCATGTTGAGAAAGATTCAGCTCTTGAAAGAAGGTTTCAAAAAGTGCTCGTGGATGAACCTAATGTTGAGGATACTATTGCCATACTTAGGGGTTTAAAAGAAAGGTATGAACTGCACCATGGTGTGAACATCACAGACTCTGCTATTGTGAGTGCAGCAACCCTATCTCATAGATATATAAGTGACAGACAGCTACCAGATAAAGCTATTGATTTAGTTGATGAAGCGGCAAGCCAAATCCGTATGGAAATTGATTCTAAGCCAGAAAAAATGGAAAGCTTATATAGAAAAATTATCCAACTTAAAATGCAGCGCGAACAGCTAAAAAAAGAAAAAGATGAAGCTACTAAAAAACGCCTAAAAATACTTGAAGAAGAAATAAAAGGTTTAGAATCTGAATACAAAGGCTTTGAAGAACTTTGGAAAGCTGAAAAACTAAAAATGCAAGGGGCTAGCAAGCTTAAAGAAAAACTTGAAAAAGCTAAGTTTGAATTAGAAAAACACCAAAGAACTGGTGATCTGACAAAAATGTCTGAACTACAATATGGTGTAATCCCTGAGCTTGAAACTCAGATAAAACAAATAGAAGCAACTGAAGCAGAACCTTCTGAGAACAAACTAGTAAGAACATCTGTTACAGAAAATGAAATTGCTGATGTAGTTTCTAAAGCTACAGGAATACCAGTATCTAAAATGATGGAAGGGGAAAAAGAAAAACTTCTAAATATGGAAAGCTTCCTACATAAAAGAGTAATTGGTCAAGATCAAGCTATAAAAGCAGTATCTAACGCTGTTAGAAGATCTCGCTCAGGCTTATCAGATCCAAATAAACCAATAGGCTCATTTATGTTCTTAGGCCCAACAGGCGTTGGTAAGACAGAGCTTACAAAAGCCTTAGCAGAATTTCTGTTTGATGACCAAGATGTAATGCTTAGAGTAGATATGTCTGAGTTTATGGAGAAACACTCAGTAGCAAGATTAATAGGTGCACCCCCAGGGTATGTTGGTTATGAGCAAGGTGGTTACCTTACAGAGCATGTTAGAAGAAAACCGTATTCTGTAATCTTACTAGATGAAATTGAAAAAGCACATGCTGACGTATTTAACATACTACTACAAGTATTGGATGATGGTCGTTTAACTGATGGCCAAGGTAGAACGGTTGACTTTAAAAACACTGTAATAGTTATGACTTCAAATCTTGGATCACACAAAATTCAAGAGATGCAAGATCAAGACTATGAAACAATAAAGTCTGTTGTAATGGAAATGGTACTTAGTCATTTCAGACCAGAGTTTGTAAACAGAGTTGATGATGCTATTGTCTTTGAACCTCTAAATAAAGAGATGATAACTGAAATAGCTAAGATACAGATCAAACGCTTAGAAAAACGATTAGCAGATCTAGACATAGAATTAGAAGTTACACCTAGAGCTATGGATAAATTAGCTGATGCTGGATTTGATCCTGTATTTGGTGCTAGACCTCTTAAGCGTGCTATCCAAAACAATTTAGAAAATCCTCTAGCTCTTAAATTACTAGATGGTGAATTTAAAGCTGAAGACAAAATTACTGTTGATGTGGACATTGATAACAGTATAGTTTTCTCTAAATAAATTTTCTTTCTAAACCAAAATTATTCAAATTTTCTAGTAAATAATAGTTACTATATTCAGTATATTGATCCAATTTTAAAACAATACTATAGATGAAGGCTCTTGCTAATGTCAAATTGGCTTCGGTGAGCAAAAGAAGATACGAATGTTATTGATACCTTGATCTAGAAGGTTTTATTTGCTACTTGATCGTTTAATTATAGTGTAAATATAAATGTGTTTAGTGCTTGGGTAAATACTACTACAATGGTTATGGATAATACTATATTTCATAAGAGGTAAAGATATATTAAATATACTTTAAAGCCTATATTTAGCTAGCAAAACAGCCTTACAGTTTTCTTACTAAATTTACTCCATCGCTTATCGAAATTATACAAAATTTGACTCTATTATCATTATAAATTAATTCATTCAGCTTACGAATAGTGACTGTACTTTCTTCATTATCTGAGTTATTAGCAACTTTTCCAGACCAAAGAACATTGTCTATAGCAATAACTCCACCAGAATTCATTAAACTTAATGTTTGCTCATAGTAATTTATATAGTTAGGCTTATCTGCATCAATATAAGCAAAGTCAAACTTCTTATCTAACTGTATAAATTTATCTAAAGTTTCTAGTGCTGGCGCTATATTTAAATTAATTTTATGCTCAACATCGGCTTCCTGCCAAAAGTGTTTATATGGATCAATATATTCATAGCTAATATCACAAGCCTCTATTTTACCATTGGCTGGTAAAGCTTGCGCCATAACTAAAGTAGAGAACCCACGGAAAACACCTATCTCTAAAATATTTTTGGCATTGATCATCTTTATAAGTAGGCTTATTAATTGAAGTTGATTTGGTGAGCTAAGCATATTACTAAACTTATCATTTTTAGCTTTATTAAAAAGTTTTTCTGTAACTCTATCCAGATTTACAGAGTTATCATCAATATATTGATTAAGGTTAGAGTTATTAAACAAAGACTCAATTGACATTATCGAATTCTCAAAAATTTAGACACGTATCAATCACTATAAACGATCAATGCTATGAAAAAAAGAGAGGTTATAATTTTTTAAATTTTTTTAGTAATAGAAAATGTCCAAAACCAGAATATAAGGGAATAAACTCCCCACCACTCGATAATACTTTGATTTCGATGGGTCGGGGTCATAAATATTGATACAATCATCGTTATTATTGTTACTAGTATAGCTAGTCTACGCAATATTATAGGTAGTTTATTTATTTTATCAGTGTATTTATATTCGATAACCGTATACCAAACCTGGCATAATGTCATTAAGGCAAAAAATACTGCAACACTCTTTAAGTGAAACTGCATAGGTGTGTTCTGACCATCGATCACTGATGTGCCTATTATCAGCCCTATGCAGCCAACTATAGCTAAAAATAGTATAATTGTGCCTTGCTTTATAACAGCTTTACTATTACCGCTTATCTGTACTAACAATTGTTGTATAAAAAAGAAAATAACAGCCATAAGCGTTGCTGTAGGTATTAAAATAGCCTTTAGCATATACTTCTCATATGATGTAAAGCCTGCATGTGTTATATCTGAGCATCCAGATATAAATGGATTACATAGCGTATTATGATGGTCTGCTATAGATACAAGATAGGTAGCAAAGAAAAGAACAGCTACAGATATTGTCGTAACTGCTATAAGTTTTCTTGGGTCAAGTTCGGCTTTCATATTCAGTTAACTCCAATGTAATTCTAAGAGTTATGGTATCATTAGTTTATAAATATTTCTAATGTTAAGATAATTCTTTATAAAACGAATGATATTTACCTTTGATTTATCTGTGCTATAATCTGTGGGTTTTCTTTAAAAAAATATTAAGTAAAAAACGAAAGGATTTAAATAAAATGCCATTTGTAGTTACTGAAAATTGCATCAAATGTAAGTATGGTGATTGTGTTGAAGTTTGTCCTGTAGATTGCTTCTATGAAGGTCCAAACATGCTTGTGATTAACCCAGATGAATGTATAGATTGTGCTCTATGTGAGCCTGAATGCCCTGTTGAAGCTATTAAATCTAGTGATGATTTGACTGAAAGCGAAGAGCAAATGCTTGAGTTAAATAGAGAGCTTGCTAACACTTGGCCAAACATAGTAGAAAAATGTGATCCATGTGAAGATGCTGACAATTGGGCATCTGTGCCAGATAAGTTAAAATATTTAGAAAAATAATATCTATCCTATCTCTATTTTTATCGATGTAATTAAATATCTTACGTATTGCGAGATTGTTTAAAGTCTAAGGGCAAAATTTATATCTTTGTTAAGATATATTCCGTTGTATTTCTATTCATTCTCATTATGAATCAGATAGAAATAATAAGTTATAATAGTACGGTTTTTTGATAGGTTTCTAAAAGGGTAAAATAGTAGTATTTAGATATGTTCAATAATTGCTAAAAGGTGGGCTTTGAGCTCTGATAAGTAATGGGTGTAATACTTCTGCCCGAGTTGCTAATGAGGATTATGCTATGTTTTTACCAAAACATTGATATGTTCGTATTGGGAAGTATCAAAATATACGTATTAGTTGAGGATGAAGAATTAGCAAAAGTTATATAATAAGCTCTTAGTTCTAAAGAGGAGTCTTAAAGAAATAAAGATTTGTAACTCCGGTTAGAAAAGACTACTTATCGGATATTAAAATATTAATAACTCCAGAACTAATATAAGCTAAACTTATGTAAATTATAAAAACTATATATTTTACTCTAATTAATCCAGAGATCATAATAGATTTATAAAGTCCATATTCTATAAGAGATTATAAAATGAAAAAAGTAATATTAGCTATATTAATAGTATTTGGTTTAATTTCAACAAGTTTTAGTTACGGAGTAGCTACTCAAGTTTCTAGCGGTTCTTTTCCACCTCCAGTATTACAGTTGGCACCTTAAATATAAAATGTCAAAATTGTATCCCTTATTAGCTACTCAAATCTCTATATTGAAAGATTTTTTATTTTTATAAAACTTTGTTTTTCAGTACTTAGAGATACCGGGTTTTAAATATTATAGCCTTTAAAATTTAGCTTGAGTAGTATTTAATGCCTCTTTTAATTTTTTCTTTACCATTTTCAGTTCGCCATTTATTAGTATCTCTCAGGCTATATGCACAACCACAATATTCCTGCTGATAGAATTTTTCTTTCTTAGATATTTCCAACATCCTATAAGAACCTCCTTTTTTACGCCAGTTTAAGTCCCAATACTGAATGTTTTCAAATAAAGATGCTGCTTTTTTACCTGATGTATTTATCTGTTCCATATTTTTCCACTTAGAAATCCCTAATGTACTAGATATGAGTGTAAAAGCATTCTTGCTAGCATATTCAGCAGTTTTGACAAACCTCATATCAAAACACATTGTACATCTGATACCTTTTTCTGGTTCATTTTCCATGCCTTTAGCTAAGTTAAACCAGTTATCTTTGTCATAGTCAGCATCAATAAATGCCATACCTAACTTATCAGCATATCTTTTATTTTCTTCTTTCCTTATTATATATTCTTCTGTTGGATGAATGTTTGGGTTATAAAAGAAAATAGTGACATCTATATCTGACGCAGCTAATGCATCCATAACTTCACCAGCACAAGGTGCACAACATGAGTGTAGTAATATTTTTTTACTATTATCAGGAGTTTCTAGCTTAGGCCTCTTATAGTTATCTAATAAATACTCTTCATTCATCATAGCTTATAGTTTCTCTAAATTTATTATATTTTTATTAACGTAATATTTATTTTAATAAATTAATGAAGCCATATATACCAAAAATACTATTTTTTAAATAATCTCTATTAAACTAACTTGTAAAAAGCGATTAATTAACTAATAAAAAACATAAAGATCCTATAAAATGAAAAAATTTTTACTATTTGTTTTTTTAGTAATTTTTTTAAATAGCTGCACATTTCAACATAGGCCAGATCATTTCTCTGTAGCCCCTTTAAAGAAAAGTAATCATAGTAAATTACTTACTAATAAAAACGCGAATAATCAAGATTTTTTTAGTAATAAGTAATATATTATTTCCATCCAAGTTGGTGTTCTATAGAAAAGTTTTATAGAATTAGCCTCACCTTAATATAATATTAAATGAAAATGCTAAAAAAATATTCTCTATTAATTGCTATAGGGCTTATCTGGGGATCACAATTTATTTTCCAAAAGGAGGCTATCGAGAGCTTTCCTCCTATATTAATAGCTTTTGCAAGATCGTTAATTGGCTGTATAGTACTTTGTAGTGTTTGTTATTTTTTTAAACTAAAATCAAACTCTTTTAAGAAGGATTTTGCCATATACTCATTAATATCTTTTTTAGAAGCTACTATGCCATTTATGTTAATACCTTGGTGGCAAAAGTTCACGAGTCCATCAATTACAGCTGTTTTGACTGGAACAATTCCTTTCTTTGTTGTTTTGCTAGGGCCTTTAGTCATAAGGTCAAAAATCACTTTATCAAATATATTGAGCATTTCTATAGGATTTATTGGTCTTATAGTACTTTTTTACCCTGATTTAGTATCTCAAAATCATTCTTTTAATATATTAGGTATATTAGCTATATTAATAGCAACAACATCTTTTGCTTTAGCTTTACTGTTATTAAGTAAATTCTGTTTTCATGATACTCCTCTATTATAGTTTAGAGAAATATTCTTATCGCTTCAACTATACAATTAATTATATTAGTAGCTATATTTAAACCTAATTATAGTGGTATTCATTACTCAATACTTTCTTTATTTTCATTATTATATTTAGGAGTTTTTTGTGCAGGAATTGTTTATTTTCTATATGCGTCTCTTATAAAGCTTACTGGCCCAGTATTTACGTCCTTCACTAACTATCTTGTACCTTTATTTGGAGTTGTTTTTGGTATTTTAATAAATCATAATCCATCTAATTTCACTATTTGGATTGCTTTAGTAATTATTCTTTTTGCAGTTAGTTTGAACTATATAATTAGACACTAAAGTAATAATTTTTACTTAATTATTCTTTTCTATACTAGATTTGTTTTTTTTGATAAAATATAAATGTAATCTAAAACAAAAGGAGAATACAAATGAAGTGTCCATTTAAAGAAAGTGAATCATGTAGTAAAAAAAATGGATTATATGCTTTGGCGATGTTTTTAACCGTACTTGGTGTTGCTGTAGCACTAAAAATTATTACCTTAATTTTATGTATATTTCCAGGATCTATACATGAAAATACTTGGCTAGTAGTTATTTCTATTGTTTTAGTTCTATTTGCTGCTAAATGTCGTAAAAGTGGGCATTGCTGTGGCTTAGAGTCTAATAATAGCTCATGTACTAAAAAAGAATCTGATAAAGAATGCTGTAATAAAGATGAAGAAACTAAAGATGGTTCTCAAAATTAATTTTTCTTAGTATTTGATTTTTATCTATCTCTTAGATTTAAATTATTTTTTTGGAGTTTGTACATAAATGCAATATTTAAAGCAGGGCGATTGCATGAAATTAAATTACTAATCTAAATGTTATAATATTGCATATTTATTTACATGAGTAGTATGCAAATTGGACATAATAGAAGCTTTAAAAAAGATAGAAGACCCGAGGCAACAGGGTAAAATAGATTACTCATTAGTAAATATACTTTTCATATCAATATGTGCAATTTTTAATAGTGCTGAGACATGGGAAGATATTGTAATGTACGCTAAATATAGAGAAGATTGGCTATCTAAATACATTGATATGTCCACTGGGATTCCAAGTTAGTATACTTTTAGAAGAGTGTTCGGATTAATATCTCCTGATGAAATCAGCCAGCTAACACAAGATATTATATCTAAGTTTTTTACCACTCAGAAGCAACATATCTGCATCGACGGTAAATCTATGAGGGGTAATAAGTCTAAAGCCAAGGGTATCAGGCCAGTTCAAATAGTTAGTGCATGGTCAGAAACTCTAGGTATAAGTTTAAGTGAGGTTAGTGTCGATAAGAAGTCTAATGAAATCACAGCAATCCCTTTGTTATTGGATATATTAGACATTGATGGTAGCACTATTTCAATAGATGCTATGGGTACACAAAAAGAAATAGCGGAGAAGATTATAGATAAAAATGCTCACTATGTATTAGCACTAAAAGGCAATAAAGGTAAATTTTTCGATACAGTACAATCATACATGCAAGAGCATGGTCAGACATCTAAAGATCTTAAGTCTGATTACTTTGATGAGTCTCACGGCCGGTGTGTTAGGCGTCGTTTTTTTGCTGTAGATATACCTGATCACATACAAGATATAAATGAGTTTAAGAATCTTAAAAGTATTATAGCTACTGAGAACATTTCTATGAGATCTGCTGATGCTCCAGTTACATCAGAATGGCGTTATTTCATAACTGATCACGATAAAAATGAAACTCTTATTCCAGATTATGTTAGAGGACACTGGGGAGTTGAAAATAAGTTGCACTGGCAACTTGATGTTCATTTAGGTGATGATAAGGATAAAAAGTTAGATCGCAATGCAACTGAGAATATTTCTAGAATAAAACGATTGTTGCTTAATTTGGTAAAGAAAAATGATGCTAACTCTAAAAAAAGTGTCAGGAGCAGGCTGAAAATGATGCTTTGGGATGAAGAATATTTTTTAAAGATTCTTTCAACATAAAAATATCCACTTGTTTTAGCCTAAAAAGATGTTGTTGTAGCAATAGCTATGCTTAAAAATTGATAAAACCGTCATATTTAGTATAAATCTCATGAGACACCGAGATTTATAAAATTTTATAGGATAATTACATTCAATTTTTTATTCAAAATAAATATCTATATTTCATGCAATCGCCCTGATATTTAAAGCAACATTGTGAGTTTACCTTAAATGAAGGCTTACAAGAATATAATAAAAACTATCCTTTTCTAAATTCTAATGATGGCCATGATGAAGCTAGTAAATGGTTTAAAAAAACCATGATATAACTCATGTTTTATTTGGAGCTATCCCTTTTGAAATTAGAGGTGAAGCTATAAATGATACTTGAACTTTAGTAGGTACAAATGTTACTTTTAAAGGTTATAAAGAGTTTTTTAAATTTGTAAACTATAAAACAGTTATAAATAGTTATCTTAAAAAATATAAGTATAAATTTGTAGTTTATTTGGTAATGCTTAAATATATACCAGCATGCTTACTAGCGGTATTTAAAGCTTATAGAATGTCTAAGAAGTGGGATTGGTATAATTATAATAACTATTTAGATATTCCTCTTAGAGATATAAGAAAAGAGTTTAATATAAAAGTTATAAAGCCTTAGAAAAAATCTTTTTTAAAATTATAATTGAGCTATTTTTATTTAGCACAATAATCTCTTTGGTTTACTAATACTATATATAAACCTGCCGATATAACTATAAAAACTAAGATAAATAAATCATAAGAAGTAATATTTTCATATACAAATCCAAGTATTAACTCAGCAACTAAATATGCGAAAATAGCCCATGAAGAAGCAAAAGCTTTTACAATATTAGCTATATTTCCTTTACTATCCATATAAGCATATATTAGGAAAAATACTATATGAAGTGTTAAAGCTACTATTAAGTTAAGTACACCTGCTATCATCAATAAATAGGTTAGAATCATATATACAAGAAATGCTACAAGTCTAGGAAAAAGTATATAGTTTATTGGCAATGGATCATTTTTATTGCTTTTAATTTTTGCATAAGCAATAGGTAGAGCAATACAAGAAACTAAAATAAATGTAGTTGTCAAGGATGCTATCATTTGCCAGTTTCTAAAGAAAAATATCAAAACTATAGAGCAAATAAATGTAAATATAAGTGAAGTGCGAGAAATATTAACTCCCTTCGTTACACTAGCAAAATATGCAGGCATCTGCTTTGCTTTTGACATTTCATTAAGCATACGAGCACTACCACCTAAGTATACAATGCCTGTTCCTGATAGACTAATTAAAGCGTCAGCATACAAAACTATAGCTAGAGCATTTATGCCTAATATGCCTGCTAGTTGAGCTAGAGGAGATTCAAAGTTTAGGCCTCCCCAACCATTCGTTAACATTTTCTCAGGCACTGCGCCTATGAAAGATATCTGTAATAAAAGATATATAAATAATACTATTAGTACACTACTAACTAAAGCTATTGGTATATTTTTTCTTGGGTTTTCCAGTTCTGCTGAAAAGCTGGCAGCCATTTGAAATCCAAAGAAAGAATAAAAAATACCACAAGAAACAATGGCATTAAAAACACCGCTTACACCTTTAGGCATAAAACTAACATTACTACCACTAAAGTTACTAGAATGAAATGCTGCGAACATAATTATCAAAGATGTAACTATAGGTATAATAATTTTCAAAGAAGTCAAAGAGTTATTTATTTTTGATAATGATTTTATTCCCCAGTAATTTATCAATGTATATACCAGCATAAATAAAACAACTACAACTACCCCTAAAAAAGTAAGTTCTCCACTACTAAAAATATAAGGAGTAATTGGTTTATAGATAGAAGAAATATACTGTGTAGTGGCCATAGCTTCTGATGGCACAATAATAAGTCCCAACATCCAGTTTGATAATCCTGTCACAAAACCAAAATGTTGATTATGTGATAATGTTATTAATTGTGTAAATAATCCATTTGTTTGATATTTAACAGCAATTTCCGCTAATAAAAAGGCCATTATAAGAACTATAAATGCACCGATAATCCACGAAAATATCGATGCAGCTCCTGCTGCTTGAGATGCGTAGTATGATGCATATAACCATCCACTGCCTACCATGGTACCTACACTTAATGCTATAGCAGTAAATAAACTAGGTTTTTTTTGTTTTTCATATTTTGTCTAAAATATTTTTTTTAAATAGATACATTATTCTTAACTATGAATAAATAATCAATATTTTTATTCTAAAATTTCTATAGCTCTTGTAATATATAGTTTTGAAATCTTATTGGATGCCATTAAAATACTCTTGGCTTAAGTTATATCTAAAATAGCATAATAAGTTTCAAAAAAAATAATTTATAGTTACTATATTGTTCTATATTTATTTATTGCTTTTCATAAATGCTTCATATACTTGATTTTTGTACAATGATTGTTAATTTACTGTGTACTTTCTTACTTGCGGGACTTTATGTGGTTGGTTGGCCTATTGGTATATTAGGTCTTATTATGAGTGCCAGTTTATTCTCAATCAGTGGGTTATATGCTGATGCAATATTACAAATAGTTTTGTTGTTTAGTTTTGGTTATGGTTGGTATACCTGGCAGAGAAACCCAGCTGGTGATAAAGTTATTGTGCATAGGCTTAATGTTATAGGATGGCTAAAGGTCTTATTCTATATAGTATTATTGGGATTGCTTGTTTCGCAGCTACTTATAAGCTACACAAATTCAACAACTCCATATATGGATGGATTTACTAGCACTGCATCATTAATTTGCGTATTTTTAGCAAGCAGGAAGGTTGTTGATAATTGGATAATTTGGATTTTTGTTGATTCTACATACGTGTTCTTATATGTTTATAAGAGTTTATTTTTCGCAGCAATTACTACACTTATATACTTAATGGTGGCAATACATGGATATAGGCACTGGAAGAAGGCGGTGTAATTATGCTATTAGATGCACATGTTCATTCAGATAAATACTCGTTAGATGATTTTAAGAAAGTTGTTATTGAATGTAGAACTTATAATATAAAGCTTTTATCTGTTGCAATGTGTATACCATTATACGAGAATATAAAGAATTTAAGTCATAAATACGAGTTTATTATTCCTTCTTTTGGAATTCATCCATGGAAAGCAAGATTGTACGCTAATAAATTAACATCTATTGATCAATATTTGTCTGAAAATGAGTTTATAGGGGAAATAGGATTAGACAAAAGATTCTTGAAATATGCATCTCCTTATGCTGATCAGCAAAAAGTATTTGAATATATTATTTCTCATTCTCAAACAAAAGGTGAGCTTTTGAACTTACATACAAGTGGTACAGAAATAGAAGTTGTAGATTTATTAGATAAATATAATTGTAATAGGTTTATGGTTCATTGGTATTCGGGGAAATTAGATACTATAGATAAGTATTTAGCTTTGGGAGGTTTTTTCTATTGGAGTTGAAGTGTTGTTTAGTAAGCATATTGAGCAGATAGTTGCTAAACTGCCTCTTGAGAGAATTTTAGTGGAAACAGATAATCCTTCGGCACATTCGTGGCTTCTAGGTGAGGAAGTTAATAATGGTATGCCGACGCTGTTATTTAAAGTTATAGATAAAGTTAGTGAAATAAAAAAAATTCCAGTAGATGAGTTTTTTAGCTATTTAGAAAAAAATCAAAAAAATATTTTATTTTAACAGTTTGCGATATTCATATAAGTCAAATATTGGATTTTTATTGGAGGTATTAGTATTGTGTCCAATGCCAGCTGAGTAGGGTGTTACTATAGTGTGAGAAATAAAACCAAATCAATATGTAAGTAGAATTAAGATGATTATTGTTGAAAATATTCTAACTAACCTTTCATTATTTAAGTCTTCTATATTATTTTGATTTAATTGATTTTCCTATTAACTCTTATTACCATTAAGCTATAGTTTCAAAATTAGAAAAAAATCTTTTTATTAAAAAGCCTTTTTCTCTGAGAGAAAGAATTATAGATTATGGAAAGGTTTGTTAAAAATAGCGTATCAAAATATTTGTACAATAAGTTTTATAAGATATTATTATTTGATAAATCTCAAACTAAATTCAAAGGTGACCTTATGCCATTATATCCAGAAATTGAACCGTATAATGAAGAGTTTTTAGAAGTTTCTGATACTCATACAATATTTTTTGAAGAATGTGGAAATCCTGAAGGTAAGCCTGTTGTATTTATTCATGGAGGTCCTGGCGGAGGTATTCAACCTAGCTACAGGCAATATTTTAATCCAGAGAAATATCGTATTATCTTGGTTGATCAGAGAGGTTGTGGTAAGAGTACACCATTTGCAGACTTACATGAGAATACAACTTGGCATCTGGTAGAAGATTTTGAGAAAATCCGCAAAAAGTTAAGTATTAACAAATGGATGGTTTTTGGAGGTTCTTGGGGGAGTACATTAGGTTTAGCATATGCGCAAACACATTCAGAGGTCGTCACAGAGCTTGTTCTTAGAGGTATATTCTTGGGAAGATATAAAGAAATATCGTGGTTGTATCAGTATGGGGCGAGTGAAGTGTTTCCTGATATGTGGGAGCAGTATATAGCTCCAATACCATCAGAGTCCAGGGATGATTTTATATCTGCATATCATAGTATATTGACTGGTAGCGATGATGATCTTAAGAGGAAAGCTGCAAAAGCATGGAGTGCTTGGGAGGCTTCAACAAGTAAGCTACATATAGACCAAGAATTAATAAATAAATACTCAGGAGACAAATTTAGTTTAGCCTTTGCAAGAATAGAGAGTCATTTCTTTAAGAATAAACTTTTCTTAGAAGAGGCTCAGCTACTAAAAAATGCTCATAAAATCAAAAATATACCAGGAGTTATCGTACAAGGGCGTTATGATATGGATTGTCCAGCAGTTAGTGCTTGGGATTTACATAAAGCTTGGCCAACAGCTAAATTAGAAATCATTCCAGATGCTGGCCACTCTATCAGTGAGCCTGGAATTATAGAAGCATTAGTTAAAGCAACAGATAGTTTTGCTAAATAACCATTTTAAATTGGTTGCATCAATTTTAGCTCTATAAGGCTTTTAAAAGTCTATCAAAAAGGCAATATTTCAGTGAGATATATATTGACAAAACATATATTTTTGTTTTGAAATAAAATAATTTTAAGCTAGAGATAAGAAGTTACAAAAAAGTTTAAAAATATTCAAAAAAGCGCTTGCGTTTTGGATGGATGATGCGTATTATATGTCTTCACCGGCTGACGAGTGATGTTGCTGGTAAGAGGCTAAGGTCTTTTAAGATATTTAATAGATATATTATATACAAACACTTTGTTAAAGAATTTGAGTAATCAGTAGTTAGAGTCAGAATTTGAGAATTAAACTGAAGAGTTTGATCCTGGCTCAGATTGAACGCTGGTGGCATGCTTAACACATGCAAGTCGAACGGTAACAGGAGAAGCTTGCTTCTTGCTGACGAGTGGCGGACGGGTGAGTAACGCGTAGGAATCTGCCCATTTGTGGGGGATACCAGTTGGAAACGACTGTTAATACCGCATACTATCTGAGGATTAAAGGTGGCCTTTGTGCTGCCGCAGATGGATGAGCCTGCGTTAGATTAGCTTGTTGGTGGGGTAAAGGCCTACCAAGGCTACGATCTATAGCTGATTTGAGAGGATGATCAGCCACATTGGGACTGAGACACGGCCCAAACTCCTACGGGAGGCAGCAGTGGGGAATATTGGACAATGGAGGAAACTCTGATCCAGCAATGCCATGTGTGTGAAGAAGGCTCTAGGGTTGTAAAGCACTTTAGTTGGGGAGGAAAGCTTATGAGTTAATAGCTCATGAGAAGGACGTTACCCAAAGAATAAGGACCGGCTAACTCCGTGCCAGCAGCCGCGGTAATACGGGGGGTCCGAGCGTTAATCGGAATTACTGGGCGTAAAGGGTCTGTAGGTGGTTTGTTAAGTCAGATGTGAAAGCCCAGGGCTCAACCTTGGAACTGCATTTGATACTGGCAAACTAGAGTATGGTAGAGGAATGGGGAATTTCTGGTGTAGCGGTGAAATGCGTAGAGATCAGAAGGAACACCAATGGCGAAGGCAACATTCTGGACCAATACTGACACTGAGGGACGAAAGCGTGGGGATCAAACAGGATTAGATACCCTGGTAGTCCACGCTGTAAACGATGAGTACTAGCTGTTGGATTCGGTGTAAAGGATCTAGTGGCGTAGCTAACGCGTTAAGTACTCCGCCTGGGGACTACGGCCGCAAGGCTAAAACTCAAAGGAATTGACGGGGACCCGCACAAGCGGTGGAGCATGTGGTTTAATTCGATGCAACGCGAAGAACCTTACCTGGTCTTGACATCCTGCGAACTTTCTAGAGATAGATTGGTGCCTTCGGGAACGCAGTGACAGGTGCTGCACGGCTGTCGTCAGCTCGTGTTGTGAAATGTTGGGTTAAGTCCCGCAACGAGCGCAACCCCTATTGATAGTTACCATCATTAAGTTGGGTACTCTATTGAGACTGCCGCTGACAAGGCGGAGGAAGGTGGGGACGACGTCAAGTCATCATGGCCCTTACGACCAGGGCTACACACGTGCTACAATGGGTATTACAGAGGGCAGCGAAGTAGCGATATGGAGCGAAACTCAGAAAGGTACTCTTAGTCCGGATTGCAGTCTGCAACTCGACTGCATGAAGTCGGAATCGCTAGTAATCGCAGGTCAGAATACTGCGGTGAATACGTTCCCGGGTCTTGTACACACCGCCCGTCACACCATGGGAGTGGGTTGCTCCAGAAGTAGATAGCTTAACGAATGGGCGTTTACCACGGAGTGATTCATGACTGGGGTGAAGTCGTAACAAGGTAGCCGTAGGGGAACCTGCGGCTGGATCACCTCCTTAACGGAAATACGAAAAAAATAATAAGCTTTGACTATTGGTTTTCAGATAATTTAGCTTAGTGTTTGTAGATAATATATTTTAGTGTAAATAAAATACGGGTCTGTAGCTCAGTTGGTTAGAGCGCACCCCTGATAAGGGTGAGGTCGGTAGTTCGAGTCTACTCAGACCCACCAGTTTTTGGGGCCATAGCTCAGCTGGGAGAGCACCTGCTTTGCACGCAGGGGGTCAGCGGTTCGATCCCGCTTGGCTCCACCATTGTTTTATTTGCATGATATAGAGATATTTAACAATTTAGTATAGAAATAGACTTAAGAGAATAAGTGCAAGCGGTGGATGCCTTGGCATTCAGAGGCGATGAAGGACGTGTTAATCTGCGATAAGCTTCGGTTAGTTGGTAAATAAACTATGATCCGGAGATTTCCGAATGGGGGAACCCACCTAACATCAGTTAGGTACTCACTCGATATGGAGTGTAGAGCGAACGAGGGGAACTGAAACATCTAAGTACCCTTAGGAAGAGAAATCAATTGAGATTCCCATAGTAGCGGCGAGCGAAGTGGGAAGAGCCTGGTATGATTTAGCTATAATTATAGTAGAACAAGTTGGGAAGCTTGACGATAGAGGGTGATAGTCCCGTATACGAAATAATCATAGTGGAACTAAGCATACGAACAAGTAGGACGGGGCACGAGAAACCTTGTTTGAACATGGGGGGACCATCCTCCAAGGCTAAATACTCCTGAATGACCGATAGTGAACTAGTACCGTGAGGGAAAGGTGAAAAGAACCCTTATAAAGGGAGTGAAATAGAATCTGAAACCGCTTGCATACAAGCAGTAGGAGCACGATTTAGTTGTGTGACTGCGTACCTTTTGTATAATGGGTCAGCGAGTTACTTTTAGTGGCAAGGATAACTGAATAAGGGATCCGTAGCGAAAGCGAGTCTTAATAGGGCGACTAGTCGCTAGGAGTAGACCCGAAACCGGCGCGATCTATCCATGGCCAGGTTGAAGGTTAGGTAATACTAACTGGAGGACCGAACCCAATAATGTTGCAAAATTATGGGATGAGCTGTGGATCGGAGTGAAAGGCTAATCAAGCACGGAGATAGCTGGTTCTCCCCGAAAACTATTTAGGTAGTGCCTCGTGTATAACTGATTGGGGTAAAGCACTGTTTCGACGATGGGGGTTTTACGACCTTACTGACTCGATGCAAACTCAGAATACGATCAAGTTCAATCACGGGAGACACACTGCGGGTGCTAAGGTCCGTAGTGGAGAGGGAAACAGCCCAGACCGCCAACTAAGGTCCCCAAGTCATAGCTAAGTGGGAAACGAAGTGGGAAGGCCCAGACAGCCAGGAGGTTGGCTTAGAAGCAGCCATCCTTTAAAGAAAGCGTAATAGCTCACTGGTCGAGTCGGCCTGCACGTAAGATTTAACGGGGCTAAGCTATGCACCGAAGTTGCGGAATATATAGTATATATTGGTAGGGGAGCGTTCTGTAAGCCGATGAAGGTGAATTGAGAAGTTTGCTGGAGGTATCAGAAGTGCGAATGCTGACATGAGTAACGTAAAATAAGTGAGATTCTTATTGGCCGAAAACCCAAGGATTCCTACGCAATGTTAATCAACGTAGGGTAAGCCGGCCCCTAAGGCGTAGCTGAAGAGTGAAGTCGATGGGAAACAGGTTAATATTCCTGTGCCGCTTATATGAACGAAGGAGGGACGGAGAAGGTTAGGTAGGCCTGGCGAATGGTTGTCCAGGTAAAAGTATGTAGGTAGAGATGCTAGGCAAATCCGGCATTTTGTTGATCTGAGATACGAGACGAAGTCAAACTTGTTTGACGAAGCTATTGATACCAAGCTTCCAGGAAAAGCTTCTAAGTATATTGTATAAGTGACCGTACTGTAAACCGACACTGGTGGGTAGGTAGAGAATACTAAGGCTATGAGATAACTCTGGTGAAGGAACTAGGCAAAATGACACCGTAACTTTGGAAGAAGGTGTGCCCTTGATGGTGATAAGACTTGCTCTTTGAGCTGTTGGGGGTTGCAGATACCAGGTGGCTGCGACTGTTTATCAAAAACACAGCACTCTGCTAAATCGTAAGATGAAGTATAGGGTGTGACGCCTGCCCGGTGCTGGAAGGTTAATTGAAGGGGTTAGCGCAAGCGAAGCTCTGGATCGAAGCCCCAGTAAACGGCGGCCGTAACTATAACGGTCCTAAGGTAGCGAAATTCCTTGTCGGGTAAGTTCCGACCTGCACGAATGGCGTAACGACGGCCACACTGTCTCCACCAGAGACTCAGTGAAATTGAAATCGCTGTGAAGATGCAGTGTACCCGCGGTTAGACGGAAAGACCCCGTGAACCTTTACTACAGCTTTGCACTGGACTTTGAATATTTATGTGTAGGATAGGTGGGAGACTATGAAGCATGATCGCTAGATTGTGTGGAGTCGACCTTGAAATACCACCCTTGAATATTTAGAGTTCTAACTCAGGAGAAATTCGAGGACAGTGTATGGTGGGTAGTTTGACTGGGGCGGTCTCCTCCTAAAGAGTAACGGAGGAGTACGAAGGTGCACTCGGTATGGTCGGAAATCATACCTAGAGTATAAAGGCAAAAGTGCGCTTGACTGCGAGAGTGACGGCTCGAGCAGGTACGAAAGTAGGTCTTAGTGATCCGGTGGTTCTGTATGGAAAGGCCATCGCTCAACGGATAAAAGGTACTCCGGGGATAACAGGCTGATTCCTCCCAAGAGTTCATATCGACGGAGGAGTTTGGCACCTCGATGTCGGCTCATCACATCCTGGGGCTGAAGCAGGTCCCAAGGGTATGGCTGTTCGCCATTTAAAGTGGTACGCGAGCTGGGTTCAGAACGTCGTGAGACAGTTCGGTCCCTATCTGCCGTGGGCGTTAGAGATTTGAGAAGAGTTGCTCCTAGTACGAGAGGACCGGAGTGAACGAACCACTGGTGTTCCGGTTGTTTCGCCAGAAGCATTGCCGGGTAGCTACGTTCGGAAGGGATAACCGCTGAAAGCATCTAAGCGGGAAGCCTCCTTCAAGATTAGATCTCTCTAGCTATAAGCTAGTAAGGAACGTTGGAGACTACGACGTTGATAGGCTGGATGTGGAAGTACAGTAATGTATGAAGCTTACCAGTACTAATGATCCGAGAGACTTAAGTCTATTTCTATGCTGAATTGTTAAATATTTTTAATCCAAAACATAAAGTTTTGGCGATGATAGCTTGTAGGAACCACCTGATCCCATTCCGAACTCAGAAGTGAAACTATAACACGCCGATGATAGTCTGGCATTTGCTCAGGTGAAAGTAGGTAGTCGCCATCTTTTTCGAATATCAAAGTCTCAACAACAAGAGCACAATATGAAAGCCTTGCCTAATCAGCAGGGCTTTTTTTGTTTCTGACGATTAATAATTTTACATACAAGAAGTTTAACTATAGTCATATTTTCCGTAAATATCATTTAAATAATAATTGTTACCATTGCTTTAACAGTTAAATAATACTGTTTAGTTTAAAAAATAGGAGATATTATTATGGAATTAAAAAAGGTCGCAATTTCAGCATTAACGTGCTCACTTATGGGTATAGGTTCATTTGGAGTAGCAAATGCTGCAGATGGTAGTTTAACTCCGAATGGAAAGTGGGTAGGTGGATATTATGTTGATTGGTCTTATTGGCGTAAACCTGTTGGAGTTAAAAAAAAATATGGTTTCAGGAGAGAAGCCTAGTTTTATAACTTATGCATTTTTAAGTATTAAAAACTCTAGTGATAAATCTTCACAACAAAGCTATGGAGGTATGACTTATGGTAGTGCAGGGATTGATCGTCTTGATAATGGTATAGTATATAACTTAGATCTTAAATTAGAGCCTAATGTAAATAATAAAATTCAGAGTTATTTAAAAGATTACGCAAGACAAAATAATGTCCCTTTATTAGCTTCTATTGGGGGCTGGAGCTTTGCCTCACAATTTGACCATATGTACAATGATGCTAAGAACGCTGCTAATGGTGGTGAAATTACAGCAAATAATCCTGTAGTTAAGACATTCGTAGATTCTACTCTTAGATATGTTGAAGCTCATGGCTTAGATGGTATAAACCTTGATTGGGAATATCCTGGTTATCTTAGAGGAGGTAAGTTAAATGCTAATGTTGTTCAAGATGAGGGTAGATTCTTTACATTAATAGTTGAATAATTACGTTCAAAATTTGGTAGTAATTATTTATTAACTGCTGCAGTATGGTCAAATATGAATAAAGATAAAATTACTGCAGATGGCTCTATAAACTGGGGTGAAGTATCTAAAAATCTTAACTGGATTGATCTAATGTCATTTGATCAACATGGT